>CAYOJI010000006.1:0-37954 GCA_964404225.1 uncultured Nitrospiraceae bacterium | reverse complement strand
ATCACCTCTGACAGAGAGTTCAAGCCTTATCCTAAATTTTTAGCGGACAGTAGTGCATAAATATATTTATTAATCTTTCTGAGAAATCTTTATTGGTAACTTTTGGTTTATCGCAACTTGATGCAAAGAAGAGAAGGAGACCCGTAAGAATCAAAAATGTGGTAATGTTTCTAATCATATCATATATAAAGTAGTCCCATCCCTTTCCCAGGACGATATGCCTTCTTGATAGCTCTATTGATAAAGGTCTTCGCTTTTTTTATAGATTCAAGAGGACCCCTGCCATGAGCAAGTGAAGCTGCAATTGCTGATGAAAAAGCACAACCTGTGCCATGATATTCACCTTCAATCTTCTTGCTTTTAATATAATGATAGTCTCCGTCATAATATAGGTCAAGCGCTACGTCCTTTAAATGACCACCTGTAATAACTACTACTTCAGGTCCCATGTTTTTTAAAATCTTTGCAGATTTTTTCATGTCCTTTTTATCCTCGATCCTGATCCCTGTTAAAACAGATGCTTCGTAGATATTAGGAGTTATTACCCTTGATAAGGGGAAAAGTTTCTCTCTTAATGCATCTAATGTACCGTCAGAGACAAGGGTTTTACCTGATGAAGAAACAGTAACTGGATCAATAACAATATTAAAAAGCGAATATTTCTTTATTATCCTCTCAACAGTTTCAATAGCTATGTTGCTATAAAGCATGCCTATTTTTGTTGCATCAGGTTTAATATCAGATAGAAGTGTATGGAACTGCTTTTCAAAGCAATCTTGCTCAACAGGAAAAATAAAATCTACATCTTCTGTATTTTGAGATGTGATTGCAGATACTATAGAAAGTCCATGTACATTGAATGCTCTAAATACCTTCAAGTCTATCTGGAGACCTGCTCCCCCTGTAGGATCTGAGCCAGCAATTGTAAGGGCAGTCTTCATTTAATATTCTGCTACTTTTCTTTTCTTAGTGCCTTTTCCACTATCCTTATAGCACAAAACTCACCACACATACTACATACTTCCTGTTGAGTAGGAGGGACCTCGGATCGCCACTTCCTTATCTTTTCGGGATCAAAACTTAATTCAATCTGTCCATCCCAGTCAAGATTTTTCCTGAACCTTGCCATCTTCTTATCAAGTTCTATTGCCCTTGGGACCCCCTTCGCTATATCTGCGGCATGTGCAGCTATTTTTGAGGCAATAAGTCCCTCTTTAACATCTTCGATATTCGGCAGTCTTATATGCTCTGCAGGGGTAACATAACATAAAAAATCAGCACCTGCTGCACCAGCAACTGCACCTCCTATAGCCGCAGCAATATGGTCATAACCCATTGCAATGTCAGTCACAAGAGGACCGAGGACATAGAAAGGGGCACCTTTACAAATCTCTTTTTGTATTTTTATATTTAATTCTACCTGATTTAATGGTACATGGCCTGGCCCTTCAATAATTGTCTGGACGCCTTTTTCAAGCGCTAAGTCTCTCAATTCGCTAATCGTCAATAATTCTTCTATCTGACATCTGTCCGTTGCATCTTCGATGCAACCTGGTCTCAGTCCATCGCCAAGGCTTAGGGTTAAATCATATTCCTTTGCAATATCAAGGAGCCTATCATAATATTCGTAAAGAGGATTTTCCCTATCATTGTATATCATCCATTCTAAAATAAACGAACCTCCTCTACTCACTATATCAAGAATTCTACCTTCGTTCCGAAGTCGATCAATAGCCTTTTTTGTAACACCACAATGGACTGTAACAAAATCAACTCCTTCTTCGGCATGGGTTTTAATTACATTAAATATATCATCTGGGGTCATTTTGGAGATGGTTCCATATTTTTCGGCAGACATAATTGCTGCTTCGTATATCGGAACCGTTCCAACAGGTATAGGAGACTTTTTTAGAAGCAAATTCCTTATTTCCTTAATTGCGCCTCCTGTTGAAAGATCCATTACAGCATCGCCACCATATTTAATTATTACATTTAGTTTATCTATCTCCTCATCCAAAGAAATCTTATCTTTGGATGTCCCTATATTCGCATTAACCTTTGTTCTCAATCCGTTGCCTATCCCTAAAGGCTTTATTTCGTGTCTTTTATTTCTTGCTATTACACTCAACCCTCTTGAAATATCTGAAGCTAACTTTTCGGGACTCACACCTTCAAAAATAGCTACCTCTTTTATTTCATCTGTTATAATTCCTTTTTTTGCCAATTCTATTCTCGTCATTTTAATAACCTCATAAATTCTTTTGCAGCATCTTTAATATTTTTTTCTGTAAAGATTGCTGATATTAAAGCAATGCCGTCAGCACCTGCTTCTATTACATCTCTAACATTATTAAGCTTTATCCCCCCAATCGCAAATACGGGTATTAATAGACGCGATTTAACCTCCCTGAGAACTTCAAGACCTATTGGTTTTCCGTAAATAATCTTCGATGGAGTTTCATATATAGGACCTAAAGTAATAAAATCAGCTCCTTCCTTTTCAGCCTTTAATGCCTCTTCTAAACTGTGAGTTGAGCAACCTATTATCAATTTATTACCAAAAGAATTTCTGACTGCATGAAGGGGGATGCTTTTTTGTCCGAGATGAACACCATCTGCACCAACTGCCAGTGCAACATCAACCCTGTCATTTATAAATAATCTTGCATCGTATTCTTTTGTTAATTCTCGCATCCAGCTTGCAATCTCAAAAAGTTCTTTTGTGGTTAAATCTTTCTCCCTTAATTGTATAGTCTTAACACCTCCGCTTAATGCATCTTCAATCGCGAGATAAAAACTACATAAACTTTTAAATAATTGTCTGTCAGTTATAAGATAAAGTTTAAAGTCAAAATCCCGATGTCGGGATACATCACTTTTTTTCTTAATAACTGTTGGCTGATCACCATTAACCGTCATCAAAGCATTCCTTCTATCGGACTGCTTGCTGTAGCATATAGCTTCTTTGGAATTCTACCAGCCTTATATGCAAGCCTTCCCGCGATTACAGCATACTTCATTGCCTCTGCCATTGAGATAGGATCTTTTGCCCCTGCTATACCCGTATTTATTAGTACAGCATCGCACCCAAGTTCCATTGCTATTGTTGCATCTGATGCAGTTCCTACACCTGCATCAACAATAACCGGCACCTTTACTGCTTCCAGTATTATTTTAATGTTATAGGGATTTCTAATACCTAATCCTGATCCGATTGGTGCACCAAGTGGCATTACTGCAGCAGCTCCAGCATCTTCGAGCCTCTTCGCCATCACAGGGTCATCATTTGTATAAGGCAGTACTATAAATCCCTCTTTTGCAAGAATTTCTGTTGCTTTGAGAAGCCCACATGTATCAGGGAAGAGGGTTTTTTCGTCACCTATTACTTCGAGTTTAATCAGGTCTGATATGCCGGCTTCTCTTGCCAGTCTCGCATATCTTAAAGCATCTTCAACCGTATAACATCCTGCAGTATTTGGTAATATCTTGTATTTTTTCGGATCAATGTAATCAAGAAGATTCTCAGATTTTCTGTCTATAATATTCACTCTTCTAACTGCTACTGTCACAACATCTGTACCAGAAGCTTCTACTGCCTTTTTTGTCTCCTCAAAGTTTTTATATTTTCCTGTTCCAACCCAGAGACGTGACTTAAATTCAATGCCCTTGATTATTAATTTGTCATTCATATCTTTATCCTCCACCGACAAAATTAACGATCTCAACTTGATCTCCGTCATTTAGCATATGAGCTGAATAATCAACCTTTTTTATGATAGCCAAGTTGACCTCAACAGCAACCATTTCTGGTTTTATTTCAAGCTTCTTTAGTAATTCTGTTATAGTTATTGTCTGGCTTTCCTGAATCTCTAACTCTTTTCCATTGACAATTAGTTTCATAAATTCGAAATATGTATTTAAAAATAAAAAACCGTATCCCTGAAGGATACGGTCTGTTCCTTCCCATTCCCTACGCCGGCATTACCCGTATCAGGTTCGTGGGGTCGTCCTGTGTAGGACCTCTCAGGCTTTTGGCCTCCCCCAGGGATTAATTTAAGTATAGATTACGTTTTAAATTAAAGTCAACTTAAGGTGTTTATCTTATGTGCAAGACATCCAGCACCAAATCCATTGTCGATATTCATAACAGCAATCCCTGGAACGCATGAATTTAGCATTGCAAATAGTGCGGTTAATCCACCCAAGTTAGTACCATAACCAACAGATGTAGGAACTCCGATAATTGGCTTATCAACAAGACCACCAACAACTGATGGGAGAGCACCTTCCATTCCAGCTACAACTATAATCACCCTTGCTGAAAGGAGGGAATCTTTTGCATCCAATAGTCTGTGAATTCCAGCTATACCAACGTCGTAGATATTTTCAACATTACTTCCCAGAAATGATGCCGTAATCGAGGCCTCTTCTGCAACGGGTATGTCAGAAGTCCCTGCAGAAAGTATCAATATATGACCGGTTTTTTTCTTTTTTTCATTTATAGATATAACCTTAGATGAAGGATAAAATTTTGCACCTTTGATATTTAATCTATCAAATATCTCTTTAGATGCCCTTGTGATTAATAATCTTTTGCTTTTCGAGTAAATAGAATGCGCTGCGTTCAGTACGTCTTCTATTTTTTTCCCTTCAGCATAAATAACCTCGGGAATACCCTGGCGCAAATACCTGTGATGGTCAATCTTGGCAAAATGAAGGTCCTCGAAAGGAAGATGTTTCAGCTTATCTAATGCACTGTCTATATTCAACTTTCCTGACTTGAGGGATTCTAAGATTTTTCTTATTTGTAATTCATGCATTTTAGAACTGAATGAATATAAACTCTAAAATTCTGGCTTTAATGACCGTTCCATCAAGTCTTTGACAGCCTGTTGAGGCTCTTTCCCTTCATAAATAACCCTGTAAACTTGTTCTACGATTGGCATTTCAATATTATATTTTTTGGAAAGTTCAAATGCTGATTCAGCAGTCGAAACACCTTCTGCAACACTCTTCATCTGATTTAATATTTCTTGAAGTTTAATGCCCTGACCAAGTTTTATTCCGACTGTATAATTTCTTGATAGATTGCTCGTACAAGTAAGGACAAGGTCACCGATTCCACTAAGACCTGAAAAGGTCTTTTCCTTAGCACCCATAGCAACCCCAAGCCTTGTCATCTCAACAAGCCCTCTTGTTATAAGAGATGCCCTTGCATTGTTACCAAGTCCTAACGCATCAGAGATACCTGCTGCTATCGCCATCACGTTCTTTAACGCTCCGCCTATCTCCACACCAATTATGTCATCATGTGTATAAACTCTGAAATGATTGATATTAAAAAGTTCTTGGAGGATATAGCCTGTTTTCTTATCTTTTGTAGCGATTGTTACAGCAGTAGGTAATTTTTTTATCACCTCTTTTGCAAAACTTGGACCTGATAGAACAGCTACATCATGTGTTAAAAGTTCATTTAAAACAGAAGAAACAGTTAAAAGTGTTCCTCTTTCAATACCCTTCGAAACACTGATTATGGTCGCTTCATTATGCAGATATTTTGCCGCGTCTTTAAATACACCTCTTACATACTGTGACGGAACAGCATTAACAACATAACGTGCCTTCTTTAAGGCCTCTTCAATGTCATTTGATATTCTAATATCGTCAGGGATTATAGTTTCTGGTAGATAAATGCTATTTACCCTCTTTTGATCTATCTCTTTTGCAAGATCCTCTTCATGAACCCACAATGTTACATCATAACCCTTCTCTGAAAGAAGACACGCAAGGGTTGTACCCCAACTACCTGCACCTATTACGGAGATATAGCTCATCTTTGATCACCAGATATTAATTATAGACGCCAAATTACACATTGTAAACATTATGAGACATACGTCATTAATCTGCATATTATTTCTTTAATGATTTCTGAATCTTTGCCCATGTATCTTTTAATGACACAGAACGATTAAAAACCAGTTTGCCATCATCTGAATCAGGGTCTACACAAAAATATCCTATTCTTTCAAATTGATATAAATCTCCTACCTTAGCTTCCTTTAAACTCGGTTCAACTCGACATGAGTTTAAGACTGTTAGAGAATTTGGATTAATATAATTTTTGAAATCGTCTCCTTCTTCGATATCAGATGGATCTTCCTTTGTGAACAGGTGGTCATAAAGTCTCACTTCAGCCTCGATCGCGTGCGATGCAGAAACCCAATGAAGTGTAGCCTTGACCTTACGTCCATCAGGAGAATCCCCTCCTTTTGTTGAGGGATCATAAGTGCAATGTAATTCCATAATTTCTCCTGTATTTTTGTCCTTAATTACATCAACACACTTAATAAAGTAAGCGTATCTTAACCTGACTTCCCTATTAGGTGCAAGACGGTAAAATTGCTTTGGTGGGTCTTCTCTAAAATCATCTCTCTCGATATATATTACGCGTGAAAATGGTACTTTTCTTGTACCCATTGTAGGGTCTTCTGGATTATTTATTGCCTCCATCTCTTCCACAAGGTCTTCGGGATAATTAGTGATTACGACTTTTAGAGGATTTAAAACCGCCATTACTCGCTGAGCCCTTTTATTTAAATCTTCACGAAGGCAATGCTCAAGAAGTGCTATATCAACAAGACTCTCTTTTTTAGCAACTCCTATACGTTCACAAAAATCTCTTATCGATTCAGGGGTATATCCTCGCCTTCTAAGGCCAGAAATTGTAGGCATTCGGGGATCATCCCAGCCTTTTACATAACCATGTTCTACTAATTCTATAAGCTTTCTTTTACTTAACACGGTATAACTCAGATTCAGTCGAGCAAATTCGATTTGCCTTGGATGGTATATATTTAATTGGTCAAGGAACCAATCATAAAGAGGGCGATGATCTTCAAATTCCATAGTGCAGATGGAATGTGTAATACCCTCGATAGAGTCTGATATACAATGTGCAAAATCATACATAGGATATATACACCACTTATCACCTGTCCTATGATGTGGAACTTTAAGGATACGGTAAATTACGGGGTCTCGCATATTTAGGTTACCCGATTTCATATCGATCTTTGCCCTAAGGGTTTTAGAGCCTTCTTCGAACTCGCCAGCCTTCATCCTTTCAAAAAGATTGAGGTTTTCCTCTACAGAACGATTTCGATATGGACTTTCTTTTCCGGGCTCAGTTAAAGTACCCCTGTAATCCTTGAGTTCTTGAGGACTCAAATCACATACATATGCCTTACCATCTTTTATTAGCTGTAAGGCATATTGGTACATCTGATCAAAATAATCAGATGCATGGAAAAGTCTATCTCCCCAGTCAAACCCTAGCCATTTCACATCCCTTTTAATTGATTCAACATATTCGGCTTCTTCCTTTGTAGGATTTGTATCATCAAATCTAAGATTACATAACCCTCCGAATTCAATCGCAAGTCCAAAATTAAGACATATTGATTTTGCATGACCTATATGCAAATAGCCATTGGGCTCAGGGGGAAATCTCGTATGAACCCTTCCGCCATATTTATTATTCTTCAGGTCTTCTTTTATTATCTCTTTTATGAAATTGGTTTGAGGCTTGGATTCATTTACACCCATAAAGTGATTCCTCTTTAACTTTTCGATGCCTTTATTACCTCTATTGCTCTCTCTAATCTTTTAATCACCTTCTCTTTTCCTACTATTTCGAGTAGATCGAAGATTCCCGGACTCTCTGTCTTACCAGTTATCGCAACACGAACAGGCTGTGCTATGTTACCAAGTTTAATATTATTCTTCTGTATAAAAGATATAAAGACTTTTTCTATTTCAGACGAGGTAAAATTATTAAGTTCTTCCAATAAACCTTTTATTTCTATTAAGTTCTGAAGGTTATTTTCATTTAAAAATTTTCCCTTTGCCTTCGGTTCATATTCTATATAGTCTACTATATAATACTTTAGTGATTCAGCAAGTTCTACTAATGTTTTGGATCGTTCCTTTAGAGTAGTTATTGCCTTACAAAGCCAATCTTTATCAATGTACTGACCTTCTTTAATTATTCCTGATTTAACGAGAAAAGGCATTACGAGTTCAGCCAGTTCTTCTGTCTTCGAGTTTATAATATACTGGCTGTTAAGCCAAAGAAGTTTTTCGGGATTAAAAACAGCTGAAGATTTGCCGACATTTTCAAAAGAAAAATATTTTATCAGCTCTTCCCTCGTAAATATCTCTTGATCTCCATGGGACCATCCAAGACGAACAAGATAATTTATAAGCGCATCGGGTAGATATCCCATCTCTTTGTAAGCCAAAACCGATGTCGCTCCGTGTCTCTTACTCAGTCTTGTTTTATCATGACCTAATATCATTGGAAGATGGGCAAAAAATGGAACTTCATATCCAAGAGATTTATATATATGTATCTGTTTTGGGGTATTGTTAAGATGATCATCGCCTCTTATAACATGCGTTATCTTCATATCGACGTCATCGACAACGACCGTAAAATTATAAGTAGGTGTTCCATCAGATCTAACAATGATTAAGTCGTCAAGGTTAGCATTATCAAAAACAACTAAGCCTTTGATCAAATCATTTACTTCTATCTTACCTTCCTGTGGCATCTTGAACCTTATAACTGCCTTCCTATCACCAACCGCTTCTTTTAAATTCCTGCAATGTCCGTCATACTTTGGCGTTTCCCCCCTAGATATAGCCTCTTTTCTTTTTCTTTCAAGTTCTTCTGAAGAACAATAGCAATAATATGCCTTTCCTTCCTTTAAGAGCTTATCAGCATAATCTCTATAAATATCAAAGCGGTCTGTTTGTCTGAAAGGACCCTCATCCCAGTCGAGTTTCAACCATTTCATGCCTTCGATTATTGAATTTATATATTCTTCTGTCGAACGTGACCGATCAGTATCTTCAATCCTTAGAATAAATTTTCCGTTATTATGTCTTGCAAAAAGCCAATTAAAAAGTGCTGTCCTCGCACCACCGATGTGGAGATGACCTGTCGGACTTGGTGCAAATCTTACTCTTACTTCGTTATTCATACCACCTCTGTTAATCCCTGGCTTTCTTTACATCTAAGACCAAAACCTTCTTTGTTTCTTCACTTATTTTAAACCTCTCGTCTCCCCTATATCCTACAACCCATACAATATCATTCCCTGCTACAATAAGCGGTATCCTATCACGTTCATCCCGTGGTATTTTCTCATCAACGAAGAAATCCTGCAACTTTTTTCTTTTTCCAAACCCATATGGATAAAAGAAATCACCATTTTGTCTTGGTCTTACTATTAAAGGAAATTTCAATTTATCTGCATCTATAAGACCACGTGATTTCCATAACCCTGAAAGGTCTTTCTTTATTTCGTTTATATCATCTCCTTCAGATATCGATGCTTTTATGACTATACCCGCTTCTTTAAGGACGGTCTCGCCCGGGACGATTAGATCATAATGTTTTAATCTCACAGGTGGTTCGGAGGTAATAGTAATTGTAGAATATTCTTTTATAACCCTTATCCCCTTTGGTAGATAAATCCTGTCACCTGCCTTTCCCTCCTTTATGAGATCAATCATGTCTTCTATATGTATGAAACTTATTCCACGAAGACCTCTTGTCTCATCTATTGCCCTTCTCAAAACCCTTCTTATTATTACCTTATCCATAATCTCAAATGGTGAAAGAAATAATTCGATTCGACCGTTAGTCTTTCTGCTTATAAGCTTCATAAGTGCTTTAGTGACCAATATCTCGAAATATCTTTCTTCATCTCGAAAAATAGCGGCTGTCTTCGAAAGGGTTTCGATTATGTCAGGATTGAATTCCTTTAATAAAGGGATTACTGAATGTCTTATCTTGTTGCGTAAATAATCCCTTTTTAAATTTGAAGAGTCAATAATAAAATTAATACCGTTATCATGAAGATATCCCTCGATTTCCTTTCTTTCGACATCAATAAGAGGTCTTATGATCTTCCCTCTTACAGGTGGAATGCAAGCAAGACCAGTGGGACCTGACCCCCTTAAAAGTCGCATAAGTAATGTTTCCGCCTGATCATCTGATGTATGACCGAGGGCTATCCGCTCAAATTTATTCACTAAAGCAATCTCTTCAAAAATGTGGTATCTTAATTGACGAGCTGCCTCCTGTTTATTAACCTTATAAGTGTCTGCATAATTTTGAACATCGATGGATCTTGTCATAAATGGAACGTTTAATTCTTCACAGAGTTTTCTGCAGAATTCGATTTCTTGGGGTGTTTCTTCAGGTCTTAAACCATGATCTATATATAATGCTGTTAATTTAAGTTTTAACCTTTCTCTAAAGGTGTTTAGAACATATAGCAAACAAACAGAATCGGGGCCACCCGAGAGACCGATGATTATCTTTTCTCCGCCATAAAGCATTGAATATTTCTTAATTGTTTTATTTATCTTGTCAATGAATTTTGGTAACAACTCTACATCAACTCCGGGTATCAGTGCGTAATCTTATAAGATATTCTTCCCATTCAAACGGAAGTAGATATTTCTTCTTATTGTTACACTCCTTACAGGCAGGCACAACATTTGCTTTGATTGTTTTTCCACCACGTATCAGTGGAATTAAGTGATCCATGGTAAGTTCTTTTGAAGATATTTTTTTATTGCAAAAATAACAAACTCCTTCAGCACATTTCCTTTTCCACCACTGAGACTTTCTCAACTTTCTGGCTTTTTCTTTTTCTTTTTTTAATTCTTCTTCAGTAACAACTATCCCAAAAATGTCCATATAATATTTTAACTAATTTAAGCTTCTTACTAAATAAAATTGATTTAAATTTTAATCAAAAAAGCTTTCCTAAATTACCAAGCCCAGGCAACTGTAATCCACCTGTAAGTTTAGACATCTCTGCATTCATCATTTCCTGAGCACGCCTTAATGCCTCATTTACTGCTGCTATAATCAGATCCTCAAGCATCTCAACATCTTCAGGATTAACAACCTCCTTATCAATTTTTATTGAAATGATTTCTCCAGCACCATTAGCTACTACTGTTACCATACCACCGCCCGAAGATGCTTCTACGGTTTTCTTCTTCACTTCTTCTTGCAGTTTCACCATCTCTGTCTGAAGTCTTTGAGCCTCGCGCATAATATCTCCCAACATTTTCTTTGACATTTTATCCTCCGTTTCTGCTTATTTTATTTGTCGTGAATTTTCTCCTCTCTAAAATTCTATTATAATTATAATCATATACTATCTTCTTTTATCTGGCTTATGTCTATAATTCTACCTTCAAACAGCTCGAGAACCTCTTTAATCAATGGCTCTTCTAATACTTTTTCTTTGATGTCTTTTTTACGTATTATTTTCTTCTTTATAACTTCTACTTCTATCTTTATTTCTCTTTTAAATTCTTCCGAAAATATTTTTTCAATAGCGCCGGCATTTTTTTTAATCGAATCAGCAAATAGTGAGTATCCACCATTAAGGGTTATAAGAAGTTTATCCCCATTAAGGCTGAAATCTGCCTTTAAGAGTTTTGACGCAAGGGGTGGATCAAGTTTTGATATAGCCCTGTCAAGTATATCATTCGTGACTTTTAATTCATCAGGTAGTTTATCACTTAGTTTATTAGAAATATTTCCGGGTATCTCTATTATTGTTTTATCATTAATAATATTTTCTTTTTTCTGAACCTCTCTTTTATCGATATTTGTTATCTCGCTTGTAATATTTTTATCCTTCTTATGAATTTCGGTAACTTCTTTTTTTTCTTTATCCATAGTACATTTAATAAATGATCTCACATTTTCTATAGCTTCCTTTAAAGGTTTAAGCTCACTCAAAAAACTTATTTTCAAAAGCGACATTTCAAAGGCGAACCGTGGTGAGGACGCATTTCTTATATCAATTTCTGCCTTCAATAATTCAGAAAGTAAAAGAGTAAGCTGATCTTCGGACGCATTTTTCAATATATTTTTGATCGTATCTATTTCTTCCCTATATATATCGAGTATTTCTTCAGGATTTTTTACGACACTTGCAACTAATATATCTCTGAAGAATTGTATAAACTCTTTCATAAATGTCCTTATATCGGTACCCTTTTCTATGAGCTCGTTTGAAATATTTAATATCTCTTCTTTATTCCCCTCGATCAAAGCTATTGCAAGTCGTGAAAGGAATCCAAACTCGGTTATACCAAGGAGGTCTATCACATCTGATTCGGTAATATTAGACGAAAAAGATGATATTTGATCTAATATGGTTAAAGAATCCCTCAAACTTCCATCAGCAGCTCTTGCGATTATTTCTATTGCTGCATCTGAAATATTTATCCCCTCATCGTCCGATATCTTTCTTAATCTTTCTACTATCTTAGAACTGGGTATTCTTTTAAAAGGTAAATGCTGACAGCGTGAAAGGACTGTTGGGGGTATCTTTTTGGGGGCGGTTGTTGCAAGTATAAAAACTACATGAGGCGGCGGTTCTTCAAGGGTCTTTAGCAATGCATTAAAGGCAGCATCTGATAACATATGTGTTTCATCGATTATATAAATCTTATATCTTCCGGAAGAAGGAACATATTTAACCCTTTCGCGTAAATCCCTTATATCATTCACACTATTGTTAGATGCACCATCAATTTCCATAACATCAACCGAAGAACCATCTGTTACCGATTTACAAAATGTGCACAATCCACATGGTGTAGAAGTTGGACCGTTTTCACAGTTAAGTGCCTTCGCGAGAATCCTCGCAGTGGATGTCTTGCCAACCCCACGTGGCCCAGAAAACAGATATGCATGGGCAATTCTACCTTGCTCAATAGAATTTTTAAGGACGCGTGAGATAGTCTCCTGTCCTATTAGTTCATCAAAATTTTGGGGTCTCCATTTCCTTGCTAGCACTAAATAACTCATCTTTCTACACCCTGAGAACGGCTACCTCCGTCACCCAGGTTAATATGCTTACCGCTGCTTCCTTCCGGACCTGACGGGGTTCGCATCCACCTGCTGCGGAGAGCCGTTCTCAGGCTATAGAAAGACAGATAATATCTCTTTGATTGATCAATAAAGGTTTATATATTTTAGCATATACCACAGGTTTTAAATGTGGTATTTTAACTTTTTTACAATAGATTCTTAAACTTAAGGAAACATAACCAATTAGGCCGAGGGAACGCCTTTTATAGGAAGCATAACCAATTTCGTGATATACAAGTCTGGAGAAATGCCCTTTCGCTTAATAAACAAAATCTCTGACCAATCTAAGGCTTTGTCGCTCGAATTTGCAAACTCGCCCCGAAAGTATTCGGGGCTCAAACAGTGCAAATTCGCCCTTTCAGGGACGCTCCTTTCGCCAAGATTGGTTACCAGAGATTTTGTAAAGTCGCTCAAGGGCAATTCTCCAGCATAGAAAATATTTCATCACGGAAAAAGTTATGCTTCCCTTTTATAAAAACGGCTTGAGATATAAGTCGCTGAATGTTAAGATAAAATTTTAAAAATTGGTTATCATATAAATTTTATGGAAAATTTATTTTTGATTCCTTAGTGTACTAAATTTTTAGGTAACATCTGCCATTATTTAGGGTGAAAGAATCGTGGAGGTTCCTTGGAAACATATAGTCTTAACATTTCTGAGCTAAAAGAATTAATAAAAAGAAAAGAAATCTCAGTTATAGAAGTTGTTAATTCAGTCTATAAAAGGATTGAAGCAGTAGAAGACAGGATAAAATCATTCATTACTATTACAAAAGAAAAAGCCTTGGAGATGGCAGAACGGGCACAGTTAAACATAAACAATGAAGATGCTCGTCTATGTGGTATTCCACTCGCCGTTAAAGACAATATATGCACAAAAGGTATACTTACTACTTGTGGTTCAAAGATTTTGCATAATTTTATTCCGCCTTATGAAAGCACAGTTACATCGCGACTTATTCAGAGTGGATATGTCTTAATAGGTAAGACAAATCTTGACGAATTTGCAATGGGTTCGTCAACAGAGAACTCAGGATTTCATACAACTAAAAATCCTTGGGATTTAGAGAGGATACCAGGCGGTTCGAGTGGTGGATCTGCAGCTGCAGTTGCAGCAGATGAATGTATTGCTGCAATCGGATCAGATACGGGTGGATCAATTAGACAGCCAGCAGCCTTGTGTGGCGTCGTAGGACTCAAACCAACTTATGGTAGGGTTTCAAGATATGGACTCGTTGCCTTTGCTTCATCACTTGATCAGATTGGTCCTATAACAAAGAATGTAAGAGATTCCGCTATACTTTTAAATGTTATTGGTGGTCATGATAAAAGAGATTCAACCTCTGTGCCATTTGAAATGCCTGATTTTGAAAAAAGTCTGGGACATGAAATAAAAGGTGTCAAGATTGGAGTTCCAAAGGAATATTTCATCGAGGGTATGGATAAAGAAGTAGAAGGTGCAGTTAAGGAATCACTAATAAAATTAGAATCCTTAGGTGCAATTCCTGTTGAAATATCAATGCCCCATACAGGGTATGCTGTTGCAACATATTATGTCTTGGCTACATCTGAAGCTTCTTCTAATCTTGCGCGTTATGACGGTGTTAAGTATGGTCTCAGGGTTGAAGGAAAAAATTTATTAGATATGTATATGAGTACTCGATCTCAAGGTTTTGGATCTGAAGTAAAGAGAAGGATAATGCTTGGCACTTATGCCCTTTCATCAGGATATTATGAAGCTTATTATAGGAAAGCGCAACAGGTCAGAACCTTGATAAAAAGAGATTTTGAAAATGTCTTTGAAAAAGTAGATATAATAATAACACCAACTTCTCCAACACCAGCATTTAAGATTGGCGAAAAAACTGATGATCCTTTACAGATGTATCTTTCGGACATATTTACTATATCAGTAAATCTTGCAGGAGTTCCTGCAATATCAATTCCATGCGGGTTCACTTCGTCTAATCTTCCTATAGGACTCCAATTAATTGGAAAACATTTTGACGAAGAACTGGTATTAAGAGTTGCGTATGCATTTGAGCAATCTACAGAGTGGCATAAAAGGAAGCCTAATTTATGAGATATGAAGCAGTGATAGGTCTTGAAGTCCATGCACAGATGCTTACAGAAACAAAGATATTCTGTGGTTGTTCAACTAAATTCGGTGGTGAGCCTAATACTCAGACATGTCCTGTATGCATAGGAATGCCTGGCGTACTGCCTGTTTTAAATAAGAAAGCCCTTGAATATGCGATAAAGACAGGTCTTGCAATGAATTGTAAGATTTCTAAATATAGCAGGTTTGCAAGAAAAAATTACTTTTATCCTGATCTCCCGAAGGGTTATCAGATAAGCCAATACGAGCTACCGATATGTGAAAATGGATATATAGAAATAATAGTTGATGGTTACGTCAAAAAAATCGGCATTACCAGAATTCATATGGAAGAAGATGCGGGGAAGAATATACATGAAGAAACAGGACAATATAGTTTTGTTGATCTTAACAGAGCTGGTGTTCCACTTATGGAGATTGTTTCAGAGCCTGATATAAGAAGTCCGCAGGAAGCCGTTGCGTATATGAAAAAACTCCGAACTATTTTAAGGTATCTCGGTGTATGTGATGGCAATATGGAGCAGGGGTCGTTGAGATGCGATGCAAATGTTTCTGTAAGACCTTTAGGTCAAGAGGGATTCGGGGTAAAGGTCGAAATTAAAAATATCAACTCGTTCAAATTTGTAGAAAAAGCGCTTGAATATGAAATCAAACGCCAGATAAAAGTGCTAACGGAAGGCGGCAAGATAATTCAAGAAACTCGATTATGGAATTCAAATAGCGGAATTACAGAATCGATGCGAGGTAAAGAAGAGGCTCATGATTACAGATATTTTCCCGAACCTGATCTCGTTCCGATAGTTGTTGACCAAAAATGGATAGATGAAATTAAAGCTCAGCTACCCGAATTGCCTGATATAAGAAGGGAAAGATTCGTGTCAGTATACGGCCTTCCAAAAAATGATGCAGATTTTTTGACATCGGAGAAGGCTCTTGCAGACTGGTATGAAGAAGCGGTGAAACTTGGGGGGCAACCAAAAGCCGTTGCTAACTGGATTATGGGGGACATGATGCGATTTCTAAATGAGGATAATAAAACAATTGAAGAATGCACCTTAAGACCAAGCCAGCTTGTAGGCTTGTTGAAGCTTATTGACAACGGAACTATCAGTGGAAAGATAGCAAAAATAGTTTTTGAAGAGATATATAAAACTGGAAATGATGCAGAAAGAATAGTAAAAGAAAAAGGCCTTGTTCAGATAAGCGACGCCAGTGAGATTGAAAAGGTTGTTGACGATGTGATATCTAAAAGTTTGAAGGAAGTTGAAAGGTATAAAGCTGGCGAAGAAAAATTAATGGGATTCTTCGTAGGACAGGTTATGAAATTAACAAAAGGGAAGGCAAACCCTCAAATAGTAAATGAACTTCTGAAGAAAAAGTTACAAGGGTAAAAAATTAAAGGTTTTTTGGATAATTGATTTTTAAAGATGATTACTGTTAATTATTTACTGATGACCTCTTTTTACGGAGAGATGCCCGAGAGGCTGAAGGGGCACGACTGGAAATCGTGTGTGGAGTTTAAAAGCTTCACCGTGGGTTCAAATCCCCCTCTCTCCGCCATATCTTTTTCATTAGCTAGAATCGAGTAAATAAATTTTCGAGCATATCTGCATTATTTGGGGAGTTAATCTTTACTATTTACATAGTTCTAATATAGATTACCTGTAGTGTCTTGACATATAAGCACAAATAAATTATCTTTAACGATGAGCTTTAAGGGAGGTCTAATTGCTTAAAAGATTAAGTGGTTTTATAAAAATTATAATAATATCCTGCATTTTAACCTTTGCGAGTATTCCACAGATATGTGCAGAAGAACCAAAGATACAACAAGAACAACCTGCTATCGAGGGATCCAAACCAGAATCTAAAGAAGCAGATAAGGGTCCTATTTTACAACTTCAGCCACCAAAGAAATTACAAGAGCAACAAAAAATATCTAATGAGCAACCCGTCCAACTTCCACAAACATTAGAGCAACAGGTGCCAGTCGAACAACCTGTAGCACCAATCCCTATAAAACAGCCCCCTAAGAAAAGGGGCGACGTTAGTTTTAATTTTGATGACGCAGATGTCTTCTCCGTAATACAAACTATATTCGGTGATGTACTCAGGGTAAATTATATTATCGATCCTCAAGTAAAAGGTAGGGTAAATTTTAGATCTGTTGCTCCTGTTCCTGTAGAAGATGTGCTTCCCTTAATGGAGGTTATTTTAAGGCTTAATGGAATTGGGGTGGTAGAAGAATCGGGTCTATATAGAATAATTCCAATCGGTAATTTATCAAAAGAACCTGCTGTTGTTGGATTAGGAAGGGAAGCAGAGAAGATTAAAATAACAGGAAAGGCGTTGCTTCAAGTTGTCCCCATTTACTATATTGAATCGGCTGAAATGGTAAGGATATTAACACCTTTTTTATCAAAAGATGCTCTAATTGTAGATGTACCAAAAACTAACCATATAATAATAGTTGATACAGATGCAAATGTAAAACGGCTTGTTCAGCTCATCGAACTTTTTGATAGCGAACAGCTAAAAAAGATAAAACCACAGGTGTATATATATCCTGTTCAAAATAGCAAGGCAAAGACTGTAGCAGATATGCTTAATCAAATTTTTCTTGGGGCAAGACCTTCAACCCCCTCTACACCAACATCGGTGGTTCAGACTGGTCAAACACCTCAGGTAACACCAAAAGCTCCTGAAGCCCCTCAGCCGAGAATCTCGATTGGTTCAGGAACTACACCGGCGCTTGTATCCGATGTAACAAGGATATTTGCTGATGAAATATCCAATACCCTTGTAATTCTTGCAACCCCTGATGATTACGCACTTATCGAAGAAACTATTAAGAAGATCGATTTTGTCCCAAGGCAGGTTGTTATAGAAGGACTTGTTGCACAAGTAACCCTTACTGACAATCTCAGTATGGGGGTTGCGTGGTCATTAAAAACCGATGTAAACATCACGAATATAAAGCCTTTTAACAATAATATAGATCTAAGCGGAATAGTTACCCAGAATCCATCTTCATTAAAGGTAGACCCAACGAGTCTTTCCAGCACAGGCTTTACTTTTGTAGGAACAGATCCATCAGGTATTGTAAGGGCTTATATTACAGCCCTTGCAAAAGATTCAAGGGCAAAGGTCTTAGCAGCCCCTCATATCCTTGTATCGGATAACCGCGAGGCAAGGATTCAAGTGGGTCAACAGGTACCCCTTGTAACATCTGAAACAAATGTGACAGGTACAACGAGTATACAGCGAACTATTCAATATAGAGATATAGGTATTATATTAAAGGTTAAACCACAGGTTAATGAAAGTGGATTAATATCCTTAGAATTGTCCCAGGAAATTTCCTCTCTTGGTGATGTAATTCCTATTGGTGAGGGAACAACTCAGCCAACACTTAATAAAACAGAAACTACAACAAATCTTGTCGCACGCGATGGTCAAACTATAATTATCGGTGGATTAATAAGAGAAGACATCACGAAATCAAGGGAGGGTATACCATTTCTCAGTAAAATACCACTTCTTGGTTGGCTTTTTGGTAGTACATCGAGGGTCAACTCCAGGGTTGAATTGATCTTACTTCTTACACCACATGTTATTAAGACAACTGAGGAAGCAGCGCAAGTAACTTCAGAATACATTGAAAAGTATAAAGATTCTACCAAGGATAAAAAGATAGAGAAATATATAAAAGTAGACGATGTTCAAAAAGAACAAAATAACGAAAAAGAAAAAATGCGGGAATGAATCGAAACCCTTGATCGTGAAAAAGTACTATCTACCCTGAATTAAAACCTCACAAATTTTTATAAAAGACTCTTAAATTAAGTTAAAATGTAATATGAAAGAGCGTTCTTTACAATATTATAAGGATTTAATTATAGTTTTAACTCAGAAAGAGTTAAAAGTAAAATATAAAAGAAATTTTCTCGGCTATCTCTGGTCAATAGCTAATCCGCTTGCCCTTGCCCTCGTTTTTTTTATTGCTTTCAAGATTGTGATGAGAATCCCTATAGAAAATTACACACTTTTTTTGATTACAGGGCTTTTCCCTTGGCAATGGTTTTCGAACTCTGTTAATGGTTCTCCAATGGTATTCGTTGGAAACGTCTCTCTCATAAAAAAAGTAAAATTCAGGAGAGAGGTACTTGTCATTGCTACAGTCTTGAATGATATGCTACACTTTATCTTTTCAATACCTGTAATTGTTGTTTTTTTATTTATATATGGTATGAAGCCCGACCCTATGTGGCTTTTAGGAATCCCTATTTTGTTAATTCTTGAATTTATTATCGTCTTTGGTTTTTCTATAGCTATATCCTCAATAAATTTATTCTTCCGTGATATTGAAAGATTAGTTTTCATACTTACAACATTAATGTTCTATTTTACTCCAATAATTTATTCAGAAGATATGATCCCCGAGGAAATCAGAAATCTAATCCTTTTGAATCCTTTATCTATAATTATGATTAGCTGGAGAAATCTTTTTATAAGAGGGACGATAAATTTTTACGACATTATAATATGTTTTATATATTCTGTAACAATAGCAATTATCGGATATCTTATTTTCAAGAAACTTAGTTGGAAATTTGCAGAGGTAATTTAAGTGGGCTTAGCGGTAAAATTTGAAAATGTTTATAAGGAATATCCCTTTTATCAACATATAACAGCAGGGTTTAAGTCATTCCTTTTTAATCTTCCTAAAAATATATCTTCCTTCAAAAAAAATAAATTTATTGCCTTAAAGGATGTAAGCTTCGAAGTACGAAAGGGAGAAACCTTTGGGATAGTGGGGAGAAATGGTTCTGGGAAAAGCACTATTCTTGGACTTATCGCAGGTGTTATTAAACAGGATAGAGGTGAAATATTTACTAATGGGAAGATATCTTCTCTCCTTGAACTTGGTGCAGGGTTTCATCCTGATCTCTCGGGAATTGAAAATATAATCTTGAACGGTATTATTATGGGTAATACAAGGCAGGAAATGTTAAAAAAAATGAAAGAGATAATAGATTTTTCCGAACTCGGGGATTTTATCTACCAACCATTAAGAACTTATTCTTCAGGGATGTATATAAGGCTTGGTTTTTCTGTTGCCGTTCATATAAATCCAGATATCCTTCTTATTGATGAAGCTTTAGCAGTAGGTGATCTAAGCTTTCAGGAAAAATGTTTTAAAAGGATAAAGGAATTTAAAGAGTCAGGCACAACAATCATATTGGTAAGCCATGACATGGGTATGATAGCAAAGTTGTGTGATAGAGCAATATGGATAGAAAGCGGTAAAATTATGGAAATAGGAGAGCCGGAAAGGGTCATAACTTCTTATTTGGAATACCTCGGTCAACCAGTGGAGATAACTTTAATTAAAAAGAGTAGCGAAGATGAAGAACCACAATCGATAACCCCCGAACAAATGTTATTAGTCGAATCAAATGATTTTACTAATGAGATATCTTCATTTGAAATGATCTCAGATTTTTCTTGGTGGGATTCTCCGCTTATCTTGAGTCGTTGCGAGGAATTAATTACAGGAAATCCTAATCTGCATTTCTATGATTTTTTAAAAAAGCAACATAACATCCACTCACTTCATAAAGGACTTTGTATATGTAATAGGCTGAAAATTATAGCAAACAATTTTATCACGTATGGTATCTGTAAGGCTTTTGATATTATCGACAATCGAGATGAAATACGAAATTTGCATTTGTTAATAGGTGAGGACAGAAAAGAAACTTATGATTTACTCCTTTGTATTGATAGCCTGAATATTATTGAAAAACTCGATATCTTTTTTGAAAAAATAAATGGTTTACTAAAAGAAGAAAGTTTTATTATTGCAATCGAATACATAGGGCCAATTAATTTTAAATGGTCTTCTGAAGATATCGAGATTGCAGATTTGATCTTTAAGTTTTTAAATTATACTAATGGAAAATTTTCTTCGATTGACTTGATCTCGAATAATGAAGAAACTCCAATTAATTCAATAAATATTATTCCCCTTATGAGAAAATTTTTTGAAATCATAACTATAAGGTATTTTGGTAGCCCATTGTTTAATCTTGTTTTTGACAAGATTATAGATAAATTTGATCCAAATAATCCAAAAGACTCTATGCTTTTAAATACCATATTTCAATTTGAACAGATCTTGATAAACAAAGGGATTTTAAAAAATATATATGCCTTGATAATCGCAAAAACAAGGAAGAAACATGATCTCTAAAAATCCGCTTGTATCCATAATTGTTAGAACTAAAGATAGACCTAAATTATTAGAGACTGCATTGGGCAGTATTTTTGCTCAAACTTACAGACCTATAGAGGTTGTCCTTGTGAATGACGGTGGGTGCGAACTTGATTTAGAAGATATCAAAACCATCCTTGGCGATATTGCCCTGAATTACATCAAGCTCGAAAAAAATATGGGAAGAGCCCATGCGGGAAATACAGGGATAAAAAAAGCATCTGGAGATTATATTGGATTTTTAGACGACGATGATGAATATTACTCATCACATGTTTCTACATTAGTTTCAGCAGCTACACAATGTGATTATATGATTGTTTATTCAGATGCTTTAAAAATCAAAAAGAGGTTTAATGCCATAACTAGCAGTATCGAAGAATATGAATCAGGTGTGTTCAGCTCTTATGATTTTTCATATATTGATCTCATAAGCGAAAACTATATCCCACTTACAACCCTTTTATTTAAAAAAAATATACTCCTTGAGGTAAATGGTTTTGATGAAGACTTTGAACTTTATGAGGATTGGGATCTTTTATTAAGAATTGGTGAAAAATATAATCCTTATCATATTCCTATTGTTACCGTAAAATATATTTTTTGGGATAGTCTTTATCAGATTTCGCAAAGTGAATCAGAAAGACATAAATACTATAATAAAATCTTTTCTAAACACAGGGAGAAATTCAATGCAGATGTAATATTACACCTCAAGAAAAAAAGGGATTTTATCGAAAATGAAATGCAGAAGACCCTTAATATTTATAAAGAAATAGAAAAAAATTATAAAAATTATATCGCACTCTCTGAAGACAAAATAAATGAATATGAAAAAAGGATAAACGAATACGAAGAGAGGTTGCATAAATATAAAACTGAATTGATAAAAGCAGATAATCTTATACAAGAACTTAAACAGAAGATTGAATATCAAGAGGCTGTCAATAAAAATTTAGAAGAAAAGGTTGCGATAGCCGAAAGAGAGATACACTTAATGATGCATACAATAGGCTGGAGGGTATTAACAAAGCTTAGAATCATTAGAGATAAAATAATCCCTTCGGGCTCATCAGGAAGGAGACTTTATGAAAAAATTATTTCACCTTTAAAATACAAGGGCATTTTGCCTTTTAATAGATTTACTGATGACGAATATCTAAAATGGCTATCTAAAAATGAACCCTCTGAAGAGGCTTTAAAGATTCAAAGATCTAAATCTCTCGAATTTGATTATAGACCAAAGATTAGTATAATCGTTCCTGTTTTTAACACTGATAAGAATATGCTTTGTTCCATGTTAGAATCTGTCTTAGCTCAAACATATGATAACTGGGAATTATGTATTGTAGATGGGAATTCAAGTGCCCCACATGTTAAAGAAATCCTCTCAAACTATTCTAAGAAGGACGGTAGAATAAAGGTCTCTTTTTTGAATCAGAATTATAATATAGCTGGTAATTCTGCTAAAGCATTGGAGATGGCAACAGGAGAATTTGTTGCTTTACTTGATCATGATGATGAACTCTCACCATTCGCTTTATATGAGGTAGTATCAGTCTTAAATAAGTCTAAGGATATTGATGTAATTTATTCAGATGAAGACAAAATTAGTCCGACGGGTAAAAGATGCCAACCATTTTTTAAACCCGGGTGGTCACCGGATATGGTTATGTCTGTAAATTACATTTGTCACTTATTAGTAATAAGAAGGTCTCTTTTAGAAAAAATTGGGGGTTTTAGGAAAGGTTATGATGGTGCACAGGATTATGACATCGTGCTAAGGTGTACATATGAAACATCAAAAATTGCTCACATTCCTAAGATATTATATCATTGGAGAATGCATTCAGAATCTACATCGCAAAATATATATACAAAAAGTTATGCACATGAATCAGGACAAAAAGCTCTCAAAGAATATCTTTCTAAAATGGGCATCGAAGCTGATCTTGAGATGGGCGCAGGTATTACTAATTACAGGATAAAATATAAATTCAATAGTTATCCAAAGGTGTCAATAATAATACCCTTCAAAGATAAATATGAGCTGCTTAAAAGATGTATCAAAAGCATAATTAATAGAAGTTCGTATAAAAACTATGAGCTTATTCTTGTATCAAATAACAGTACAGAAAAAAGTTTAATTGGATATCTTGAGAAAATAAAACAAATTCCATTTATCAAGATTATCGAATATAATGAATCTTTTAATTATTCAAAAATAAATAACTATGCAGTTAAATATTCTGATGGCGATGTCCTTCTTTTTTTGAATAATGATACAGAAATAATATCCGAAGACTGGCTTGAGTCAATGCTTGGACATGTTTTGAGAAAAGAAATAGGCGCAGTGGGATGTAAGCTCCTATACCCCGACAATACAATCCAGCATGCAGGTGTTATTATTGGTTTAACAGGTTTTGCAGGACATGTTTTTAGAGGGCTTCCAGAAGATGCTTATACATATTTTGGATCCGTAGATTTTGTCCGCAATTATCTCGCAGTGACTGGCGCTTGTATGATGATAAGGAGAGAAGTATTCAATGAAATAGGCGGATTTGATGAGAGATTTATACTCTGTGGAAGCGATGTAGAGATATGTCTCAGACTAATAGAGAAAGGTTATAGAATCTTATACACCCCTTTCGCAAAGTTGTATCATCATGAGGCAAAAACAAGAGGAAATTATATACCAACAATTGATTTTAAATTGTCATCAAAAGTTTATGAAAAATATCTATCCAATGGAGACCCATACTATAATCCAAACCTAACCCTCTTAAAAACCGACTGTTCTTTAAAAAACAATGGTGAAGACAAAATCCTGAAAGAGATCATCACAAATGCACTTGGGGAGAGTTAAAAAGGCAATTGATATTATAAAAAGGGATGGCTATAACGGTCTGTTAAGGGTTATTTATAAACTTACAAAAAACTGTAACAGACCTGCACAAACGCTCGATGTAATAAATCTTATAGATGCCCTCGATTTTTCGTGTAATGACCTCGAACATAATAGACGCATTATATCTGATTTCGAAAAAAAGAGACCCGAAATAAAAAGTATAAACTGGTTTATCCCCTATTTTCTTCACGCATATTATGGTGGGATTTACACTATATTCAGGTTTGCTAACTTTTTTGCAGCAGAAAAAGGTATAAAAACGAGATTAGTTCTTTACGATAACCCTTATGTCACCGAGGAAGAAATAAAGAACAAGATTAAAGAAAAGTTTCCTAAACTTGCAGAAGAGGAAGTTTATATTTATAGGGGACCACATGTAAATATAATTCCTTACGCAGATATTTCTATTGCTACCCTCTGGACATCTGCTTATCAGGTTATGAAATTTAGAAACACACTGGGGAAATTCTATTTTATACAGGATTTTGAGCCGCTTTTCTATCCCGCAGGATCATATTATGCCTTATCTGAAGCTACTTACAGATTTGGGTTTCATGGTATTGTGAACACACCAGGGCTTTATAGCTTTGTTATAAAAACATATAATATGAAAGCCGAGTATTTTATACCGGCTGTAGATACTCATATATTTTTTCCTGATAAAATATCTGATAAAAAAGAAGGCACTTTAAAACTCTTCATTTACGGAAGGCCTCATCATGAAAGAAATGCCTTCGAGATAGCACTCGCAACTTCAAAGAAGATAAAAGCTGCTCTTGGGGACAGAATAGAAATAGTATCAGCAGGCAGTGAGTGGGATGTTAAAGTCTTTGGTGTTAAAGGAATCTTGAAAAATCTTGGTCTGCTTGACTATGAAGAAACTGCAAATCTTTATAGAACATGTAATTTTGGCCTTATACTTATGTTCACAAAGCATCCATCGTATATCCCGATGGAGTTAATGGCGAGCGGCTCAATCGTG
This sequence comes from uncultured Nitrospiraceae bacterium, assembly GCA_964404225.1. Classification (GTDB taxonomy): domain Bacteria; phylum Nitrospirota; class Thermodesulfovibrionia; order Thermodesulfovibrionales; family SM23-35; genus Kmv42. The sequence continues at coordinate 12,689 of CAYOJI010000006.1, read as the reverse complement.
ATTACAAATTATAATGAGGCTAATAAATGGTTATTAAAAGATGGTGAAAATTGTTTAGTGGTTGAGCCTTTACCAACTTATATTAGCGAAAAGCTTTTATCCTTGATATCTAATAAACATCTTCAGAAAATAATCCGCGAAAATGCGCTTAAAACGATATCTTCTTTTAATTGGAACTCCCAGATGGAGAAGATATATAACTTTATTACTGGAAAAGGGACATGACTTCAAGGAGATGAAGGATTTTTGAAGATTGCTTGACCTTTGCTAATTTTATACTACCTTTGGCTTATTTATAGCCCACTTTATTCATAAATTCATGAGCAATTGGCAGATGCAGTATTTTCGCTCATTCTCGGCTCGATATAATCGAGCCTCCGAGGAAAATTCTTTCTCCGAAAGAATTTAAAGCCGCTCAAATACTGCGTCTGCCAAAATTTTTGTGAATAAGGAAGTAGCAAATCTTTAAGGGGGTATGAAAAAGCCAAATTAGGGGGTATGTCCCTTGAGCGGACATACCCCCTAACGTTTTGCTACTTACTGTGAATAATATGGGATAGATAAAAGATATCGTCGTATGTTAAATTTATAGAATTATGGTAAAGGAGAAATATGGAAAATTTTAGGTATAAAGAATATTCGCCAGAAGAAGACAAAATTTATAATTCAGCTTTACCTTTGATTTTGGAAGGGGTAAAGAATGGTTTAAGTTTTAAAGATGCTTGTGACAGGATAGAAATTGAAAATAAAGAATTAAAGGAATTTATCATAGATGATGCCTTAAAGATTATAATAGCAGAATTGCATTATGTCCAAAAATTTTCTCTTCAACAAGTCGCAGATTTATTAGAGATTTCAACAACAATCGTTAACAAAGCGAATGAAGAAATGATAGAGGATATAGGAAATTCTGAGATAGAAATATATAAGCTTCGAAATCCGAATGACCAAATAGGTAGCGCATAGGAGGCGAAATGAAAGAACAGAAAAAGAAAGTTAGACTGTATGCATTAAGTACCTGTCCTACATGCAAAAGATTAAAACAGTTTCTCGACGACAATAACATTAAATATGAACTTATAGAAGTTGATCTGCTCGATAGCGGAGAACAGTGGTTAACGACTAAGGAAGTTAAAAGATATAATCCTGCTGCTACATTCCCTACCCTTGTCATAGAAGATGTTATAACTGAATTTAACGAACAAGATATTAAAAATGCATTGGGGATAGAATGACTCCTGAAAAGCTCTACGAAGTGTTAAAAAAATATGCTGAATCTCAAGGAATCGAGCTTAATAAAGATAAACAATATGTTATTGAAATACTCGAAGGGCTTTTACAAAATGAGTCAAGGTATGGATATCGTTCTTGTCCATGCCGTCTTGCAACAGGGATAAAGGAAAAGGATAAAGATATAATATGTCCTTGTGTTTATAGAGACCCTGACATTAAGGAATTTGGTAGTTGCTATTGCGGATTATATGTATCAAAGGAATGGAATGAAGGAAATATTAAGCATATAAGGGTGCCTGAAAGAAGGCCACTAGAAAAAAGATAAATAAGGAGGCGCATATGATCTTTGATAAACCTGCATCCCTTGCTGACCTTAAAGAAGATACACATGTCCTTTCCCATATTATTTGGGATATTGAGCCCAAACAAATCATGGATCCTATGTATATAAAAACACCTGAAGGTAAAACACATAAAAGAATAATTAGGGGTTATATCTTTTATATTGAAACTATTGCAACTGAAAAACCATGTCTTTTTTTGCTTTGCCATACTTCTTCAGGTTATGCAGAAACAGTGGCAAAGATTGACGAAATTCCAGCTGACCTCCTCATCGAGGCTGTTCAAGAAAATAAAGGCAGGGACTATTTTGGAATGTATCCTATTAATAAAAAGATAATCTCATGGCTTAAGAAAGAACTCGGCTTAGTAGAAGAATGACAAAAATAAATCTTTGGCTTATTAGTTTAATCAGAGGACGCAACTTGCGAGTTGGTTTGCGAAAATAATGGTTGAATCCAAAAATCATAAATTATCATTTCTGCTCGAAATAGGAACAGAAGATCTACCAGCAAGATTTATTACACCTGTCTTACAACAACTTAAAGAAAAGACACAGATTATCCTTGCAGAAAATTATATAGGATTTGAGGATATCAAGACTTATGGTACCCCTCGAAGACTTACTATTATTGCGAAAGGTATCCCCCCGGTTCAGGAAGATAGGATAAGAGAGATCTTTGGCCCATCAAAAAAGATTGCCTTCGATGCAAATGGCAATCCCACAAAGGCCGCGATCAAATTTGCAAATTCATTAGGTGTAGGAATCGAAAACCTGATTATAAAAAGTAAAGAGAAAGGCGAATATGTAGTCGCAGTAATAGAAGAGAAAGGTCAAAACATCAAAGAAATATTGCCTGATTTACTTAAAAAAATCATATTTTCACTACATCTACCCAAGGCAATGAGATGGGGTAATAGCAACATAAAATTTATAAGACCCATTAAGTGGATAACAGCCTTATTAGATGGAGAGGTAGTTGATTTTGAAATAGATGGTATAAAAAGCAGTAATATGACTAAAGGACACAGATTCCTGTCACCAGCAGCCTTTAAGATTAAAGAAGTTACTTCTTATAAAAAATTACTTGCCAACAATTACGTAATAGTTGATCAAGAGGAAAGGAAAAAGATTATAAAAGAGGGTATAGACAAACTTTTATCAGATCTTAATGAAAGAGCCGTTGACGATCCAGAGCTTCTTGAAACAGTATCAAATCTTGTTGAGTATCCTTTGCCTGTTCTTGCAGAATTCTCTGAAAGTTATCTTAAACTTCCGAAAGAATTACTTATAACCGTAATGAAAGGTCATCAAAGGTATTTTGCTGTAGAAGATAAAGAGGGAAGGATTACCAATCATTTTATTGTTGTAAGCAATACAAATGAAGAAAATTCGAATACGGTTAAGACAGGTGCCGAAAGGGTTATTAAGGCGCGTTTTGATGATGCAAGATTCTATTATGAGGAAGATTTGAAAAAAAGTCTTTTTGAACGTATAGAGGAACTTAAAAAAGTAACCTTTCATGAAAGGCTCGGCAGTCTTTATGATAAAACAGAACGCATCGTTTCCATAACGAATTTTATAGGTAATAAGATTATGCCTTTCTTAAAACAAAAACTTCTGAGGGCAGCATGGCTTTCAAAAACCGATCTTTTAACAGGAGTTGTAAGAGAATTTCCTGAGCTTCAAGGTATTATAGGTAAATATTACGCCTTCCATCACGGAGAAGACAAGGAGGTAGCAGAAGCCCTCGAAGAACAATACATGCCTAAACATTCAGGAGGGAGATTACCCCTTACAGATACAGGAGCCATTCTAAGCATAGCTGATAAGATTGACAATATTGCTGCCTTTTTTAGCATTGGTCTAATACCTACTGGATCAGAAGATCCATTTGCCTTAAGAAGACAAGCACTTGGTATAATAGCCATAATTTTCGACAAAGGCTACGAAATCACGTTCGAAGAACTTATTGATAGGGCGATAGATAACCTTTCGCACATAACGTCTTCTAAAGAGTCTAAAGAGAATATCTTGAATTTTATCGAAAACAGACTTGAAACTGTCCTTTTAGATTATCAATACCATTCTGATATAATTCAATCTATTATTTCACTTTCACCACACATTTATTTGAAAGACGTAAAGGAAAGACTTAACGCAATTCAAAAGATTAAAGACAAAAGAGAATTTATTGATTTTCTTACAGCAATAAAGCGGGTTTACAATATTATCCCCAAAAAATTTAGTTATGAATTAAATGAAAAACTATTGATAGAAGATCCAGAAAAAAGATTAAGGGAGAAACTGGAGTTTGTTAGATCCGTGTTAACAGAACTTTTAGAAAAGAGAGATTTTTATAATTCAATAACTACCCTTTTAACCCTCACAGAACCTATTAATGATTTTTTTGACAAGGTTCTTGTAATGGATAAAAGAGAAGAGATCAAGATTAATAGACTTGCCTTATTATCCAATATATGGGAAACGGTGTCGACAATCGCTGATTTTTCGAAACTCTTGTCTGTTCAGGAATAAAAGTCTTTTAACCAAAATAACGCACTTGCTACTTCCTTGTTCTTATCCCTTTTAGCCCATATTATTCACAAAAATTTTGGCAGATGCAGTATTTGAGCGGTTTTAAATTCTTTAGAAGAAAGAATCTTCCTCGGAGGCTCGCTTATATCGAGCCGAGAATGAGCGAAAATACTGCATCCGCCAATTACTCATGAATTTGTGAATAAAGTGAGTTAGAAAAAAAGATGCTATATATGGGATAATAGCATTGATAGAGGTTTTGGTTTTGGCACTTGCGGCATCAGGAATTTTAAAAGTCGGAGGTCATTAATCCCGGATAATCCAGTTTTTATATTTTTAAGATTAAAATGAAAGTATGATAGAAGATCTAATTGGAAAAAATGTAACTGTATCTACTATTGAAACAACATATTCGGGCAAACTTGTTGAGATTGGTGACGAATATATTCATCTTGAATCAGAGCTTGGATGGATTGTCATACCTGTTTCTAAGGTTACAAATGTAATGGAAAAAACTAACAGAATAGATTAAACCGAAAAATGGATTATTCGTGTTAATCTAAGTCACCCAATAAAAACTGCACAAGAGCTATAGCTACGATTGCAGCAGTCTCTGATCTTAAAATCCTTTTTCCAAGAGAAGTAATAATAAGACCTTCTTCTTTAGCGTAATTTACTTCTTCTCTTGTAAAACTGCCCTCGGGTCCAATAAAAATGTGGATCGGTGAAGAGGCATGATGGAAGATAAAAGATTCATGAGATTGAAGACTTTTATCCCTTTTTGTATACTGTATACTGTATTCCGAGTCCCGAATCTTGATCTTTTGAATTGCTTCTGAGAGCTTCATTCCTCCTTCTTCATAAAATATAAATCCTTGAAGCATGTCTCTTTCTGAAGTTGTAAAAATTTTTTTAAACTCAATGGGCTTATGAATAAGGGGAATTATACTTCTACCCGATTGCCTGGATGCCTCTTCTGCTATTTTTCTCCATCTAATAATCTTATCAGTTTCTCTTAATTGGCTTCTTTCTGTGATTGCGGGTATTATTTCTTTTACTCCGAGCTCTGTTGATTTCTGGACAACCATGTCCATTTTTGAACCTTTTAGAAGACCTTGAACAAGTATAATGTCGAATCTTGGTTCCACATCGCAGGAAATTTTTTCTTTAATTTCAAGCACTACGCTCTTCTTTTGGCTTTTTAATATCTCTGCCTTAAAACAATTACCTTCTCCATCAAAAATTACTATATTATCACCTTCCTTACACCTAAGAACAGAATTAAGATAACGAGCCTTTTGATTAGTAATTTGGAATGGACCTTTTTTAATTTCAGTAGTGGGGATAAAGATTCGATGCATTTTGTGCGTTAAATGAGTTATGATTTATTTTCCTGTTCCGGTAAAAAAGTCCTTGAGCTTTTCTTTAAAAGACTTTGATACTTCGTCACCACTAATTCTTGCAAATTCTTCGAGGAGTTCTCTTTGTCTCGGCGTGAGTTTTTTCGGAACATCAATGTAAACCTTTATTATTTGGTCACCTCTACTATGAGAACCAAGTTTTTGAATGCCTTTGCCTTTTAAATGAAACATTTTACCTGATGGAGTTCCAGGGGGTATCCTTAATTTTGATGTGCCATCAAGGGTTGGTACTTCTATTTCTGCTCCGAATACTGCCTGTGGAAAAGACAAAGGAACTTCACAATAGATATCATTTCCTTCTCTATGGAAAAAAGGATGTTCCTGAACATTTAAAACTATATAAAGGTCGCCCCGGGGACCGCCGTGATAGCCCATTTCGCCTTCATTGGCAATCCTTAACCGTGATCCTGTATCAACACCCGCAGGAATTTTAACTGAAATTGTTTTTAATCTTTTAATCTTACCTTGACCTTTACAGGTCTTACAAGGGTCGGTGATAATTCTACCTTTCCCTTCACAGCGTCCACAAGTTCTGGAGATGCTGAAAAACCCCTGTTGCATTCTTATTTGTCCTGAGCCTCTACAATCAGGACATGTAACATGTGATTTGCCAGGGGCTAACCCTGTTCCTGCACAATCTTCACAGGTTTCCCATCTTGGTATATCTATGGTCTTTTCAGTTCCGAAGGCAGCTTCTGTAAGAGTTATGTCAAGATTATATCGGAGATCATTTCCTTTTGTAGGTCTTGGTCTTCTACGACCTGTAAAGGTTCCAAAAAAATCACCAAAGATGTCTTCGAATATATCACCAAACCCTCCACCGAATGGTTCGTAACTGTAAGTTGCTCCGATACCTTCAGGAGTTCCATATCTGTCATAGTTTGCCCTTTTTTCAGGGTCGCTCAAGCAAGAATAAGCCTCGTTTATTTCTTTAAATTTCTCTTCAGCTTCTTTATTATCAGGATTCCTATCAGGATGATATTTCAGCGCAAGCTGTCTGAAAGCCTTTTTGATTTCGGCTTCAGAAGCATCTCTGGGTACCCCGAGAATTTCGTAATAATCCTTCATAATTAGTTATTATAACTTAAAAATTTGAATTATTTGAGTTTGATAAAATTGTTAACCTTAGTGCATCTGCCAAAAAATTTTCATGAAAATAATAAAATATAGGCTAAGTAACGCATGTATTGATTTGTATTAAAAGCAAAACTCCCTTAAATTTTTAAGGGAGTTTTTTTGTTTAGATTTTTTAAATTTTTTAAAATATCGATTTTACTTTTTATCCTTATCCACATCTTCAAATTCTGCTTCGACAACCTCTTCCTCGGCACCTTTCTTAGTGCCTGTTTCCGCACCAGCGCCTGCCTGAGCCTGAGCGCCAGCCCCCTTGTAAATATGCTCTGCAAGTTTATGTGATTTCCTTGTAAGATTTTCAATAGCAGATTTTATTTCATCTATTTCATTGCTGGTATCCTTTGCTTTTTTACATCTCTCAAGCGCCTCTTCGATTTCTCTTTTTTCTGATTCACTGAGCTTGTCACCATAATCCCTTAGAGACTTTTCTACAGTATAAATCAACGTGTCGGCTTCATTTTTTGCCTCTGCAAGCCTTCTCTTCCTTTTATCTTCTTCTGCATGTGCTTCAGCTTCTCTCATCATCTTTTTAATTTCTTCTTCTGTAAGACCACTTGATGCTGTTATTCTTATAGATTGCTCTTTACCTGTACCAAGATCTTTTGCTGATACATGTAGTATGCCATTTGCATCTATATCAAATGTTACCTCTATTTGAGGCACACCTCTTGGAGCTGGTGGAATTCCTACTAATTCAAAATTACCAAGTAACTTATTATCGGCTGCCATTTCTCTTTCACCTTGATATACCTTAATAGAAACGGCTGGCTGATTATCTGTTGCTGTTGAGAAGATTTGGCTCTTCCTCGTTGGGATAGTAGTATTCCTTTCTATTATTTTTGTAAAGATTCCTCCAAGTGTTTCGATACCCAATGATAATGGTGTTACGTCAAGAAGCAGGACTTCTTTTACATCTCCTTTAAGAACCGCTGCTTGGATAGCTGCTCCGATAGCAACTACTTCATCAGGATTTACTGTTTTATTTGGCTCCTTTCCAAAGAAATTTTGAACAATTTTCTGAACACGTGGGGTACGAGTTTGCCCACCTACAAGCAATACCTCGTTAATATCCGAAGGGGAAAGATTTGCATCAGACAAAGCATTTTTACAAGGACCGATCGTTTGTTCGATAAGATCTGCGACCAACTGTTCGAATTTTGCCCGCGTTAGCTTCATAAGAAGATGTTTCGGCCCTGTAGCATCAGCAGTTATAAATGGTAAATTTATCTCTGTTTCTGTTGCTGTTGAAAGTTCTATCTTTGCCTTTTCAGCAGCTTCTTTTAATCTTTGCAGAGCCATTTTGTCATTCCGTAGATCAATACCTTGGTCCTTTTTAAATTCTTCAACCATCCAGTCCATTATCCTAAGGTCGAAATCATCGCCTCCAAGATATGTATTACCATTTGTAGCTTTTACCTCAATGACTCCTTCGCCTATCTCTAATATTGATATATCAAATGTTCCACCTCCAAGGTCATAAACCGCTATCTTTTCTTCTTTCTTTTTATCCATCCCATAAGCAAGGGAAGCTGCTGTCGGCTCATTTATGATTCTTAGTACATTAAGTCCTGCTATTTTCCCTGCGTCTTTGGTAGCTTGTCTTTGGCTGTCATCAAAATAAGCTGGGACGGTTATAACTGCTTCTGTTACCGGTTCACCAAGATAGTCTTCAGCAGCCTGTTTGAGTTTTTGAAGTATCATTGCAGAGATTTCTGGTGGTGAATATCGTTTCCCCCTTATCTCAACATGCGCATCTCCATTTGGGGCTTCAACAATCTTATATGGAAGTCTCTTTTTTGCGACCTCTACCTCAGGTGAAGAATATTTTCTTCCCATAAGTCTTTTTATTGAGAAGATTGTATTCTCAGGGTTTGTTATAGCCTGTCGTTTAGCAATCTGTCCTACTAATCTTTCTCCTTTTTCTGTAATGGCTACAACAGAGGGAGTAGTTCGTGATCCTTCCTGATTAGGTATAACTACAGGTTCTCCTCCCTGAACTACTGCTACAACAGAGTTTGTTGTGCCCAAATCTATACCAATTGCCTTTCCCATTGTAAGATACCTCCTCTATAGATTTTGTTGTTCTTTCGTGATCTTGTTTGGAGTATTGACTCGTTTTTTAGAGACTGCAACAAGTGCTGGCCTTAAGACCTTGTCTCTTAACATATAGCCCTTTCTCATTTCCTCCACAACCATGTTTTCTTCTAAATCATCACGTTCAACCTGAGTCATCGCGTGATGGACAGAAGGATCGAAAGGTTTACCTTCTGATTCAATTGTGGATAGTCCAAAATTGCCGAGAATTTTTTTAAGTTCTTTTAGTGTGAATTCAACCCCTTCTATAAATCCTTTCGGAACATTTTCATTTGTAGCATGTTTTAAAGCCAATTCAAGACTGTCTATTACAGCTAATAACTGATATATAATTTCCTCGTTTGCATATTTTATGACCTCTTCTTTATCTTTAAGAACTCTCTTTTTATAATTTTCAAATTCAGCATACAATCTCATATATTTATCATTTAGTTGTTTAACTTCCTCGGACAGTTTATCTCTCTCTTCTATTAATAATTCTATATTCGAGGTCATAATTTCGTTTGTTTTATCTTCTGATTTTTCGGTTTGTGATAACAGCTGCTCGTTATTTATTTGTTGCTCACCCATTATTACTCCTCTTCAAGCATTCTGCTTATAAATTTTGCAGTATTTTCAACTATAAATATTGCCTTTGAATAATCCATCCTTGTAGGACCGATTATTCCTACAACCCCAATTGTCCTATCACCTTCTTTACATGGTGAAACAATAAGACTTAATTCCTCGAGGGAATTTTCAGAGCCTATTATAACCTGAACACCCTCTGCGTCAGAGAGTTTATCCAACAGCTTAATTATATTATATTTTTCTTCTATAGCCTTTGATAACTCTTTAATTTTTTTGAGATCAGCGAAATCTGGAAGTTCAAGTATCTCAGAAAGTCCTGAGATAAACAGTGAACTATATGGGAAATTAAATGCCTCCTGACATATCCTCATTGCCCTTTCGATAAGCCTATCGCATTTAGTTTTTTCTTGAGACATTTCCCTCAGAATTTTTATCCGTATCTCATCGAAAGTCTGCCCCGAAAATTCTGAATTGAGATAGCTCGCGATCTTATTTAATTCTTTTTGAGAGATATCAGCATCAGTAGTTATGATTTTATTTTTAATAAGACCTTCATCTGTAAAGAGGATTACCGCTATTTTGCGATAGCTGAATTTAAGCAGATTGATTCTTCTTAATGTCGTTAGATTAGGTCTCGGAGACATTGCTATTCCGATATAATGAGATAAAATTGATAAATTCTTAGTAGTTTCACTAAGTAAAGTATCTATATCATTTTTTAGAGTCTGAAGCTTTCTGTAAATATCCTGTAAGATTTCGATATTTGCGTGATAACTTTTTTCTGCAAGAAGAGAATTTACATAAAACCTATAACCGAGATCAGTAGGCACCCTTCCTGCTGATGTATGGGGTTGGCTTAAAAAACCCATCTCTTCAAGATCAGCCATTATATTTCTTATAGTTGCAGGAGAAAGCCCAAAGGCGTACCTCTTCGTTACCGCCCTTGACCCTACAGGATCAGGGTAGTTAATATAGCTCTGAACAATTGCACAGAGGATTTTTTTATTCCTTTCACTCAAAGTATGCATTTTAGCACTCTCAATGTTCAAGTGCTAATAATTTAACAATTAATTCCCCCCCCTGTCAAGAGAGTTCAATACCCTCAAAATTATCGATAGAGTTTAGTCATACCACACCGTCAGAATTTCACTGTTTTATTCCATGAAATATATATATATATTTAACCTCCCTTTGTAAAGAATAATTATCCCAAATGATACTTAAACCAAAGGAATTCATTGTATATCACTTGAAAACATTTATACAGAAGGAGTTTCTTAATGTAAGCATCCAAAATTTAGGCTCAAGAACAGAAAGGTCAGTTGGCTGGAGATGCCTTGGAGCGAACATTACAAAATTTTTGTTTACCATTCTTAACGAAGGGAGCGTCCCTAAAGGGGCGAATTTGCATTGTTTGAGGCTGAATGCCGAGTTTGCAAATTCGAGCGACAGAGTCTTAGAATGGTCAAAAATTTTGTTCAGTGAGCGGAAAGGCATTTCCAGCCCAAAATGAGCAAGCCTAAATTTTGGATGCTTCCTTTCCTTATATCTTTGATTTTCTATCTCTATTTTGAGGAATAATAATTAGGATGGTAGTTATTTGTCCACAAAAGTATGTGTTTTATCCCGAACCCCTGCCTCTTTTTATTTCTTCTTCTCTAAAGAATTTTTTGTATAGTACCTCCCACTCAGGACTTCCCTCTATTATTTTTTTTGAGAAAGATTGTAGCTTTTTCCTAACTATTGCATCGATTTCTTCTCCTATTTTCAACTCTGATATTATAGTCCTCTTAATTTCTGCTCTTATCTTACCTTCTTCTTCAAGTTTTTCAATCAACTGCTTCTCTAAAAGGCCTTTTAAAAGTACATGACTTAGATGAGAGATTTTATCATCAGACAACATCATAGAATGAGATTTCGCTCCTTCACGAGTTTCTGTTTTGTTAATTCGAAAAGTTTTCGATAATCCAATCGGCCTTTTTCTATTTCTGCTGCATAACTTTTTAATATCTCTCTTACTTCTTCATTGAGTCTGTCTTCAACGCTTAATTCATCTATAAGGAGGCCTTCTGTTTCTGATAAAAGCTTTTCGACAGGGACGGTAGGTTTAATGAATTCTTTTGAGATGAGATTTTCTATTATTTTTTTTGCCATTAGAGGAACCCATGCCTTAGGGATCCTCATAATTATTTTTCTGCAAAGGCGAGCAAAGCTATATTCCTTGCTCGTTTAATTGATTTTGTTAATTCTCTTTGATGTTTGGCACAAGTCCCTGTCATTCTTCTTGGTAAGATTTTTCCCCTTTCTGTAAGGTAACCTCGGAGAAGCTTAATATTTTTATAATCAATATATTCAACTTTTTCGGAACAGAATTTACAAAACTTTCTTCTTTGAAATTTTTTCTGTTGCAAAATTAACTCCCTTCCATAATTTTTATATTTAATTTTTATATTAAAAAGGTTCTAAATCAGTCGTTTCCTCAGGTGGAATATCAAGCGATTCTTCTTCAAAGGAACTTTGAGCAGTGCTTTCTCTTTTTGGAAGAAATCTTACTGATTGTGCAATCACTTCAAACTTGCTTTTTTGCTGACCATTAGATTCCCATCTTCTTTCCTGTAGCCTTCCTTCCACGAGGACAGCACTGCCTTTGTTAAGATATTTAGTACAGGTTTCTGCTTGTTTCCCAAAGACCACATTATCTATAAACATAGTTTCCTGCTTTAATTCATCAGATTGCCTGTATCTATAATTAACCGCAAGCCTGAAAGATGCTACAGGTGTTCCTTGAGGTGTATACCTTAGCTCGGGGTCTTTTGTGAGATTACCTATAAGAATTATTTTATTATACATTTATGCTTCTTTTTTCTGTTCGATCGTCTCAGCCGCAACTTCGATTTTATCGAGATCTTGTGCATGCTTAGGCCCTAATTTTATTATCATATATTTAATTATAGCGTCAAAGACTTTATAAAAGTCCTCAAGTTTTTTTATTGTGGTTGGAGATGTTTTAAAAAATAATAAAACATATAATCCCTTTTTATGTTTGTTGATCTCATACGCAAGTTTTCTTCTTCCCCATACGTCTATCTTTAGAACCTCCCCCCCATTGCTTGTTATGAGATCTTTGATCTTTGAGAGGGCGGATTCTATCTCCTCGTCGTTGATAGCTGCATTTAGTATAACAATATTTTCATATACATTCATTAAAAAAATCTCCTAAAATTTTAGTCTTTATAAAAACTTGATAAAGATAAATCTAAATTTTATAACATAGTACAAAAAGTAAAATCAACCCCTCGAATTGTAAGTTAGCATCACCTTTTCCGTGATAGGTCACGCAGCATATCTAACAAACTTTC
>CAYOJI010000005.1:20020-40167 GCA_964404225.1 uncultured Nitrospiraceae bacterium | reverse complement strand
GAAAGTTTGTTAGATATGCTGCGTGACCTATCACGGAAAAGGTGATGCTAACCTTAAAGAATTTTAGGTTGCTTTTTATTTTAAAATTGCTTACGCTAAATAGATAAACTTTGAAAATTTTGGAGGTAAGAAATGACTATAACTGACAAAGCAGCTGAAAAGGCCAAAACAATATTAGAGAGTGAGGGCAAGGCAGACTGGGGTATAAGAATATTCATAGCAGGAGAGAGCTGCTGCGGCCCTGCATATGGCCTTAATATTCAGGAAAAACAAATGCCAAACGATGAGATTATCGAAAAAAATGGTTTAAAGGTATTTGTTGACAGACAATTATTAAAGTTTTTGTCGGGGATGCAACTTGATTACTATGCTGATGAGGAGAAAGAGGGTTTTATTTTTACAGGTGGTATGCCATCTTGTAGTTCCGGTTGTGAATCCTGTGGATAATAATTGAATCATTGAATCCTTAAGTTATGTTCCCTATTCATCGGCTTAGAAGATTAAGAAAAAACGAAACGATCAGGAGAATGGTGAGGGAGACCTCTCTTTCTCCTGATGATTTTATATATCCTCTTTTTGTAACCTTTGGCAAAAATATAAAAAAAGCGATCTCGTCTATGCCTGATTGTTTTCAAGAGTCAATCGATGAAGTTGTAAAATCTGCCAAGGAAGTTTATTCATTAGGCATACCTTCTGTCATACTTTTTGGTATTCCAGAATATAAGGATGAAATGGGTTCGAGTGCGTATGATGAAAATGGTGTGGTACAGAATGCAATAAAGGCTATTAAAGATGTTGTGCCTGAACTTTTTGTAATAACAGATGTATGTTTGTGTGAATATACTATTCATGGTCATTGTGGCATTGTTAAAAATGGAGAAGTTCAGAATGATCCCACCCTTGAATTACTCGCAAAAGAAGCAGTTTCCCATGCAAGGGCAGGGGCCGATATGATTGCCCCATCTGATATGATGGATGGTAGGATAGGGGCAATAAGAGACGCCCTTGATGACGAGGGATTTGAGAATATACCAATAATGGCATATTCTGCAAAATATGCATCAGCATTTTACGGACCTTTTAGGGAAGCGGCAGAATCAGCACCAATGTTCGGAGACAGACGTTCATATCAAATGGACCCCGCAAACAGAAGGGAAGCATTAAGAGAAGTAGCTCTTGATATCGAAGAGGGTGCAGATATCGTAATGGTTAAACCAGCACTCTCATATCTTGATATAATATCTGATGTCAGAAATGCTTTTGATATTCCAGTTGCTGCCTATAATGTGAGTGGTGAGTATTCACTTGTAAAAGCAGCTTCAAGGCTTGGATGGATAGATGAAGAAAGAATAATGATGGAGATACTTACATCAATAAAAAGGGCAGGTGCTGATTTAATTTTAACCTATTTTGCAAAACAAGCTGTTAAGTTAATAAATGCTTAAAGATTCGCAACTAAATTAAAGAGATTAGGATATTCTAATTTAATAAAAGATATATCTTCTTTCAATAGTTTAATACCTTCAGATATATATTTTGAAAAATAGCTTTTACTTCTATATTTACTTAAGTATGCATAAGCACCCAGTGCTTGCATGTGCCGCTGAAGGCGGCAGGGTAAAATAGTATCACTAAAGAGGGATGTCAGAAGATTGTCTTTTTCTTTGTAAAAGGTGTGAATTTTTCTGATATAGTAATCCAGCAGCCGTTCTCTGATATCATCTTTGATTCGATAATAAGGGTCCCAGAGAATTGATACCACATCATAAGCGGGGGGACCGACCCTTGCCCCTTGATAGTCCAGGATGCTTGGTATTTCTCCGTTTACAATCATGATATTTTGCGATTGGAAATCACGATGGATTACTGTTTTTGGAAAAGAGTCCACTTTTAACGCTAGCCTATGAAATTCTTTATTTAAGCCAGGGAATTTGTTTACATCGATATGCATAAGGCCCTTAACAAATCTTTCTATAAAATAGTTTGTCTCCCATCTTAGATGTTCATAGTCAAATACTTTGTTCTTAAGTAGAGGACACTCATTTATACGTTCTGTTGTAGTTGTATGAAGCAATATTAAGATATCTATAACTTTTTGATACATTTCTTCTATTTCGTTATTATTCCGTTGACATTTTAGCCATGAATATAATGTTATGTCTCCAAGATCTTCAAAATATGCTCTCTTATTTTCAGTGTCTGTTTTTATGAGTTTAGGGACTGGTATACCACATTTTTTAAAAAAGATTGTATATTCTATATGTCTTTGAAAATCAGGATCATTTTTATCCGACTGCATAAGTATTACACTTTTCCCTTTACTTTTGGTTCTAAAGAATTTTCTGTCAGAGCCGCCTCTGCCCACCAAAATATAGTTACTATTACCCTTCCTTTCTAACAGCTCCGTCTCATTAATATCTAATTTAAATTTTGAGAAGGTAATACAATTTGTATAGTTTGAATTGCTTAGCTGACTACCTGGTAAAACAAGACAGTTCTTGAGTTTGATTTTGTCCTCAGAAATTTTTTTGGCACCTTTTTCAATGATGATGTGTCCTTCAAATTCAATATTATTACACCAATCAATCGACGGATCTATATAGACCATCTCTCCATCTTTTTTGAGTGCATCAATAACGGCTTTGAAATAGGAAACAGGTGTGCCAATATCTTTCCAGTAAGTACCAGTAATATCAAAAGTGCCAATCTTATATCCTTGGTTTATTATTTTTATCCAAGTAACTAAAATACTTGAATCTCCTTCAGGTAAAAATCTTAAGAATTCTCTCTCATAAACAGCTATTCCAGTAAATGCGAATAACCCCTTTTTCCCAGTTTCATGTATTCCTTTAAGAAATCCTTTACTGTCTATTTCGAGTTTATTAAATTTGGGATAATCATGTATAGCAAGGGTAGCTATATTTTTGGACGAAATATGATGATTTATTAAACACTCTAAATCGATATCTGATAACACATCAGAATTATAAACAACAAATGGCTTTCTTTCTAAAAATTTTTCAGCATTTTTCAAGGCTCCTCCGGTTCCGAGAATCTTGTCTTCGTGTAATATTATGGTTTTGCTTTTTGAAACAGAAGACAGCAGCCATTCTTCTATCATCTCTCTCTTATAATGAAGATTTATTAAAATTTGGTTCGGATTGAGCTTTGAGACCTTTTCGATAATCAATTGAAGGATTGGTTTCCCAAGAATGGGAAGAAGCGGTTTAGGTATATGCATTGTAATTGGCCTAAGTCTTTCGCCGAAACCCGCTGATAAGATGAATATAGAGATATTCATTTATAAATTAAATATTGTTTTCTTAATGTTTTATTGAAATCATTGCATTCATCTCTCCACCGCTCTTCCATACTTTCAAGTTTTTCTCCAGCTTCTATCTCTTTTCTTATCTTATCCGTCCCCGCAAGTATATCTATCGGTAACTTTTGATTTTCGTATTCATAGGGAGGCTTTTTCCATTCGAAATATTTTGGATATAATTCATAAATTGTCTTTAAAATAGTAATTCCTGTTTTGAAAGGTCTGAATTTTTCTCTATCAATTATGTGAATTTGTGCTCCTCCGCACAGTTTACCAGCGTATTTTTGAAATGTAGGTTGAAAAAATATAGGTCTAAAAATAATACCGGATAGCCTGAATTTCTTAATATAAGATACAAAATTATATGGATCAATAAACGGGGCCCCGAAGATTTCAAATGGTCTTGTGGTGCCCCTTCCCTCGCTTATATTTGTTCCTTCAAGAAGGCACATACCTGGATAAACCATTGCTGTATCAAGCGTAGGCATGTTTGGCGAAGGCATGACCCATGGTAGGCCTGTTTCATCAAACCACATTCGCCTTTTCCAACCCTTCATCGGGATAATGTAGAAATCCAGAGAATTATAGAAGGTGTTTCGAAAATAATTACCTATTTCTCCTATTGTCATACCATGTCTAATGGGCAGAGGTCTTTGACCTACAAATGATGAATAAGTAGATTTCAAAACAGGGCCTTCTGTGAGATGTCCTCCGATAGGATTTGGTCTATCGAGTATAATTAGGGACTTATTGTATTCATTACATGCCTGCATGCAAAGTTCCATTGTCCATATAAAGGTATAATATCGTGAACCAATATCTTGAAGGTCAATCACAAATACATCTATATCTTTCAACATAGAGGGTTCAGGTTTCCTGGTATGGCCATAAAGGCTGAAAACAGGGAGTCCTGTTCGAGGTTCAATAAATCCTTCCCATTCGACCATATTATCCTGTGTTTCGCCGAATATTCCGTGTTGAGGACCAAAAATTGCTTTTAGTTCAAAATTTTTTGAATTGATAAATAAATCTATTGTGTGATTCAAATTTCTATTTACAGATGCGCCATGTACGAGAAGCCCAACTTTTGACCTTTTAAGTCTTTTAGGCCAGAGTTTTTCGAACTGATCAATTCCAATTTTAATTTGTTTTTTGGGCATCAAATTTAAAAATATAATTCCAACAAAATAATACACTTAATTTTATAATAGAAGGTGATAAAGAAGGCAATAATATTTAAATTGAGATATAATTATTTTTATTGATATATAATTAATTGATTTTTTTGTTCTAATATCGAATCTTAAGTTTATGAGTAATAAAAGACAAAAGAAAGAGTTTATAGAAATGAAGAGTGATATGCCTCTTTATACTATTGGCGTTGTAGCAGATTTGTTAGGGACAACTAATCAGACTTTGCGTCTTTATGAAAAGCACGGTCTAATACAACCTGCTCGAAAAAACAAGAATCGATTCTATTCCGAGAACGATATAAAATGGCTTTTTTGCATAAGAGACTTGATTCACAATAAGAAAATCAGTATAGAAGGCATAAAGAGACTTTTGGATTATGCTCCCTGCTGGGAAATAAAAGAATGTACAGAGGAAGATAGAAATAAGTGTTTAGCATTTAAAAACAGATCGAAGCCATGTTGGGAAATTAATCAAATGGTATGTACTAAATCTTCGGGCAAAGCCTGTAAGGATTGCATTATTTTTTTACAAAAAGATATTTCATCGAAAAAAGTAAAATGAGATTTAACCCATATTATTCACAAAAATTTTGGCAGATGCAGTATTTGAGCGGTTTTAAATTCTTTCGAAGAAAGAATTTTCCTCGGAGGCTCGATTATATCGAGCCGAGAATGAGCGAAAATACTGCATCTGTCAATTACTCATGAATTTCATATCTGTCCAAAATAAATATTTCAAACTTTCATAAAGTAAGAGATATGGCTCGATTTCAGAAGCAAAATCACGGGTAACCTCGATGAGGCTGGAGTCGAAGCGGAAGCCTCAGTTAATGAATTATGAATAGACATTATAGTCAGATAAAGTTATTAACATAGAAAAAGGTAGTTTATTTTGCTTATGAAATTGAGCCATATCTATTTTTTAAAATATTTTGGACAGTAATATCATGAATTTATGAATAAAGTGGGTTAAAATTTGAAAAAATTGATCGATATATTCCAAGAAACATATCCCAGAATGTTTGAAAAGTCTCATTCTAAAAATGTGAATTGATATAATCTCAAAATTAAAAATTTAAAATAAAAAAATTTTGAAGAAGCTATTGACTTTTTTGATAATCTATGATAATTTTGCTTACCAGCATTTAATAAAACTACCTGAAAGTAGAATCAGTGTAGAGATTTAAAGAGATTTTAGATATTTAGATATATAGATATAAAGAAATGATGACCTTAACTTACTTAAAACATCTGAAAGCCTACCAAATACTTCTTAAAAGAGGAAGGAATCTTATATGAGCGATAAAGCAAACTGGGATTGGGAAACAAAGGAAAAACTTATCGCAGATATAAATAAATGGAAGAATAAATTTATTGATATCCGAGAACTTACTCCTTCTGATGATGGTGAAAAAATAGCCGCTATAGTCCAGCCAGAAAAAAGAAAATTTACATTAAAAGTGGATGATGAAGTTTGGGATGAACTTTTTGAAAGGATGTATTCTCTAAAATTTACTTCGGATAATAAACCCGTTTGTCTTGCATATAGAGATTATGAGTGGTCTGTTGTTGTAGAAAAAGAGATGTGGGAAGAAAAGTTTGAAATGGCTTGGAATCTTACTATTAGCCCTGACGGTAAAAACATTGGGGTCAATATAAGAACAGGCGAGATGACAAGCGGTATATGTCTGAATGGTGTTGTTTGGGAGAATACTTTTCCAGAAGCAAGGGACCTAATAATGAGTCCCGATGGCAAAAGAACAGCATCTCATGTTCAAATCAGGCCGAGGAAAGAGCTTGATATTAACTGGTTTTATGAGAAGAATTATACAGTTGCTATCGATGGACAAGCCTGGGATAACTCCTTTCTTAGTGTTTGGGGGTGTACATTCAGTGATGACGGTTCTCATGCAGCAGTGACAGCAATGACAGGTATGTCGCAGTATTCTATCGCGGTAGACGGAGTGTTATGGAATAATGTTTTCGGTGCGTGTTGGGAACCAATTTTTAAACCGGGAACAAAGGATGTTGTAGCTCCTGTTCAAACACCAAATGGATGGACACTTGCAATGAACGGGTCTCCAATTTGGAAATTTTTTATTCAAGTTTGGAGACAAAAGTTTAGTTCTGATGGAAAAAGACTCTCTGCGGTAGTTGCTCCGGAGATTGGGAAGTGGACTGTAGCTATTGATGGCGAGCCGTGGGAAACAACATTTAATCAGATGGTTTTAACTCCTGTATTTAGTTCAGATGGTAAAAGAGTAGCAGCAGTAGTAAAAAACAACAATAAATATACTTTAGCGGTTGATGGCGTTGCATGGTATGAAAATTTTGATATGGTATGGGACCCTATATTTAGTCCTTCGGGAGATAGGATTGCGGTAAGGGCTGAAAAAGAAGGAAAATATTTTGTTGTAATAGACGGTAAACCTTCCAAAAAAGGCTATGAATGGTTGTGGGAACCTCAATTTAGTCCAGATGGTAAAAAACTTCTTATTCGTTGTTTAGAAAATGGGAAATATTATAGAAAAGTAACTTCAATTGATGAATTATAACTTTTTATAGGGGTATATAAAATGGGATTCTTAGAAAGCACGGCTCTCTATAATATTTTAAGAGGCCCAATGGTATGGCTTGCATTTATTATCTTTATCGGGGGAAGTATTTATAAAATTTATCTTTTAGTTAAGCAGGCTAAGACGGAAAAATTTATTTTACCATTTATTAGTTTAAAAGCTGCTTTAAGGTCTATTGCTCATTGGTTGATTCCATTTGGTTCAAGAAGTTGGAGGTTAAGACCTTTATTTACAATTATTACATTTTCTTTTCATATAGGTTTAGTATTCACCCCAATATTTTTATTAGCGCATAATTTGTTATGGTATGAGTCATGGGGTATCTCATGGTGGACTTTGTCAGAGTCTCTTGGAGATATCCTTACAATAGTTGTCATAATTGCTTCTGTTTATTTCTTTTTAAGAAGGATTTTTAATCCAACAGTCAATTTTATTACATTTAAATCAGATGTTTTATTTATTGCAATATGTTTTTTTACATTTTTATCAGGATTTTTGGCATATCATCAGTGGTTACTTCCATATAAAGCAATGTTAAATCTTCATATAATATTTGGAGAGATAATGCTTATTAGCATCCCGTTAACAAGATTAACACATATGTTCTATTTTTTCCTTACAAGAACTTTAATGGGATCTCAATTTGCTATATGGAAGTCAAAAGATTGGTAAATTTTAAATTATAAAATTATAAAATTTAAGAGGTGATCATATGTTTGCAAAAATAGATACGAAAAAACAGGAGTTAAAGGACAAAATAGTAAGTAAGGATTTCCCTAAATATATAAGGGATCTTATCAAAGATCCGGGACTTGATGACCCGGTCAAAAACCTTACACCCGAAAAAATAGAAAAAGCATATAATGCAGTATTTGGAAAGCTCTCTTCAAGAATAAAATCTATACTGGAGACCTGTATACATTGTGGATTATGTGCCGAGGCATGTCAATGGTATCTTTCAAATGACAAAGACCCTACTTATGCGCCTGTTGCAAAGATGAGAATGACGGCATGGGAATTAATAAACAGAAAAGGTAAAGTTGACCCAGAATTTGTAAAGCAATGTGCAAGGATAGTGTTTACTGAGTGTAATATATGCCATCGCTGCAGTATGTACTGTCCTTTTGGACTTGATATTACATTTATTATTGGAATGGTTAGAAGAATGTGTTTCCTTTTAGGTGTTGTGCCTCAAAGAATGATGGAAATGAATCAGGCTTTCATGGCAACATTGAATCAAGTCTGGATGTCTCAGAATGACTATATCGATGCTATATTATGGCGAGAGGAAGAAGGAGCACCAGATTTTAAGAATTTAAGGATTCCTATTGATAAAGAAGGAGCAGAGATAGTTTGGTTCCCTCTTGCTGCAGAGCCCAAATCTGGGTTTTATCACATAGATAGAATTGCAAAGATAATGCAGGTAGCCGGTGTGGATTGGACCATGTCTTCTAAAGATGGATGGGATAGTAGTAATATGCCCATGTTTATTCGTGATATGGTAACAATGCAAAGAATCGTAAAAGCATTATATGAAACTGCGGCACGATTAAGAGCAAAAAGAATGGTTCTCACTGAGTGAGGACATCCAAGATTTGCCGCAAGTTTTGTGGCACCTACCATAATGGGATTCAAAGATTTACCATACGAAATAATGCATCCAGGAGAGTTTTATTATGAACTGTTAATTACTGGAAGATTAAAGATTGACCCTGCAAAGAAGATTAAAGAACCTGTAACCTTACAAGACCCGTGTAACATTATAAGAAGGGCAGGAGCGGCAGAGAAATTCAGATATATTGTTAACCAAACCTGCGAAGACTTTATAGAAATGTATCCTAATAAAGAACATAACTTCTGTTGTAATGCTGGCGGAGGTCTTGCAGTGTTGGCTCAATGGATATCCCATAAAGCAAAAGGTAACAGAGTAAAGGCAGAGCAGATATCAAAAACAGGGGCGAGAATAGTTATTGCTCCGTGTCATAACTGTAATGTTGGGCTTAAGGATGTTATAAAATACTGGAATTTACCTGTAAAATTAATGTTCTTTGATGAATTACTTGAGAAAACAATGTTAGTGCCGGATGAAATAAAGGCTTAATAGATATTAACAAAAAAGGAAGGGTTATGAAGAAAAATATAATTTTTTTAGGTATTATTTTATGTCTTCTACTCTTCGGTTTTATTACTTTAACAGGGGTTTATTCTACCGAAGGTCCTGTGCTACTTAAGAAAGAAATCAAACCAGTAGAAGAGGTTAAACCTGATAATAAGATTGGAATCGCCCATACTGAAATCTTTGGTAAATTACAGCGTCCTCAAGTAGTTTTTGATCATAAAAAGCATATCGATGCCTTAATTAAAGAAGGGAAAAAGGAATGGGAAACCTGTCAAGAATGTCATCCACTTAGCGCTGATAAAACCTTTTTGAAATTTGAATTCCCTAAAGAGGTCAAGAAAAAGGATGCAGATTCATATATGAATGCCTATCATGACGAATGTGTAGGGTGTCATAAAAAGAAATCAAAAGATAATAAAAAATCAGGGCCGGTAACCTGTGGTGATTGCCATGTTGAAAAACTGGCTTCTATATTTTTTAAGTATCCTATAGTCGAATTTGATTTTAAACTGCATGATGATCATGACAAGAAGCTAAAAGAAAAGGGTTTCAAGGAGAATTGTAATCTTTGCCATCATATTTATAATGAGGAATTAGTTTATGAAGAAGGGAAGGAATGGTCTTGTTATTATTGTCATGACTTTAAAAGAAAAGTAGGACCTGTGCTTGCAGAAATAACACGGATTACGAAAGACAAAGGTTTTGACATAAGAAAGGTTTCTCATATAAGATGCCTTAACTGTCATTTGTTCTACTCAAGGGAGGATGTGAAAATAGCGTCCCCGGAAGAAGAGAAAAGGCCACCACTTGAATGTTCGAAATGTCATACGGGTAAATACAAAACTATCGCTGAACTTGAAAAAATTCCAAGGCCTGACAGTGGTCAGCCTGAAAGAGCCTTCATAGATATAGAAAATGCAAAGATGAAAGGAGTCTCGCTCAATCACAAGGCGCATCAACAAAACTCGAAGACGTGTCGGGGTTGCCATCATGAGACATTGAATTCATGTAAGGAATGCCATACCTTAACAGGCAGTGCAGATGGTAACTGGGTTAATATTGCTAATGCTTATCATTGGCCTTTTTCTGATAGAAGCTGTGTAGGTTGCCATAATATTGCAAAAAAAGACAAAAAATGTGCAGGCTGCCATCACGCTATAACGCCGATGGATTTAGAGGCAAAAGGACCCAGAAAAGAGATGTGCGCTCGTTGTCATACTGGTAAAAAGGAAGGACTGCCGATGCCGCCTCTGCTTTCTGTTGCAGGGCTTGATAAGGAAAGAGTGAAAAAAGAAGTAGAAGTCAAAATACTCGAGAGAGAATATGAACCATCGAAATTTCCACACCTAAAAATTATCGAAGAACTGGTAAAAATTTCTAATGATAGTGATATGGCAAGATATTTCCATGCAAAGATGGAGACAATCTGTAATGGTTGTCATCATCAGAGCAGATCAGAGGCACAAAAAGATATGCCACCAAATTGTAGAAATTGTCATATGATTAATTATGACAGAAAGAATTTAAACAAGATAAGATTACTTTCTGCATACCATGGACAGTGTCTTGGTTGTCATGAAAAGATGTTACTCGAAAAAGGCAGAAAATGTAGTGAGTGTCATAAGGAAAAATTGATTAAACCAACTGAGCTGACAACTGTAAAAAATGATAATGTTGTGAAAGCTAACAAAACAAATATCCTCAATGTCTGGAAGCCTGAATAATGTTTATTAGGGAAGAAGTTTTGAATAATATAAATTTTGAGAGGTACAAAGATGGATAGGCGTGCTTTTTTAAGATTAGTAGGTTCTGGGATTTTAACTGCAGCCACGGGCGAACTTATATTATCAAAAAAATCCTTTGCTGAAGAAGAATATAAAGAGTTTTATGGTATTCTTGTAGACACAACACGCTGTATTGGCTGTAGGCGATGCGAAAGGGCATGTGCTGAAGTGAATGGTTTGCCGTTGCCAGATATCTCTGAATCAGCAAATGAAGAAATTTTAAAGACCTACAGGAAAACTTCCGAGACCCAATATACTATAATAAATAAATTTGAAACAGAAAAAGGAACGATTTATGTGCCAAGGCGTTGTATGCATTGTAACCAGCCTGGCTGCGCAGCTGCCTGTCTTGTTAAAGCTATGCGTAAAAGGCCTTCTGGACATGTTACATGGGATTTAAATTGTATCGGCTGCAGACTCTGTATGATTTCCTGTCCTTTTGATATCCCAAAATTTGAATATGATAAATCTATTCCCAGAATTCAAAAATGTAATTTGTGTTGGGATAGATTTAGAAAAGGAGAATTGCCAGGATGTGTTGAGGTATGTCCAACACAGGCTTTAATGTTTGGGACGAGAAGGGAAATCCTTGAAGAAGGTAAAAGACGTATAGCTACTAATCCCAATAAATATATTAATCATATTTATGGTGAATATGAAGTTGGAGGCACATCACATCTTTATCTTTCTCCCGTACCTTTTGAGCAAATTGGATTTAGAAAAGATCTCGGCACTGTTCCTTACCCAGAATTCAGTACAGGCTTTTTGTATGCAGTTCCTTTTATCTTTGTTTTATGGCCTATTGCAATGCTTGGAATAAATAGAGCAACCAAAAAAGAAGAAAAACATAAGGAGAAACATGAGGAGAAACATGAGGAAAAACACTGATAAAAAGGGGATAGAGTAAAATGGCTATGGAAGGCAAATTAAATACGGTTGAAGTAAAAGAAATAAAAGACGATTCTCCTAAGATAAAAAATTTTGGAGACTTCTGGAATTTTCTAAAAAAGGAACTAAAACCAAAGGGTAATATCGCTACTCCATTTAATGTTATATCACTCCCCATCATGCTTCTTGGTTATGTCCTTATTGTGTTACGTCTGGCATTCGGGTTAGGGAAACCTATTACAAATCTCTCTCAAGAGTTTCCCTGGGGTTTATGGATTGGATTTGATGTTGTTACTGGCGTTGCATTTGCAGGTGGTGCTTATGTATTATGTTTTATTGTTTATATTTTAAGATCAGAAAAGTACCATCCAATAATACGCGCAACTGTTCTCAATGGATTCCTTGCGTATGTATTTTATGCCGGTGCAATTGTTCTTGATATCGGACGCTGGTGGAATGTTTATAATCCTATGATTGGTAATCATTTCGGTGTGAATGCTGTTATGTTCCTTGTTGCATGGCATTTCTTTCTATATATGTTGGCAGAGCTTGTTGAATTTTCTCCTGCGGTAGCAGAGTGGTTAGGACTTAAAAGACTGAGAAAGGTATTAGGATACTTAACACTTGGGGCAGTTATATTTGGCATAACACTTTCAACTTTACACCAGTCAGGACTTGGTGCTTTAATGATGATGGCAAAGAGTAAAATTCACCCTTTATGGTATACTGAATTCATTCCTATACTTTATTTTATTTCAAGCATATTTGCTGGTTTATCCATGGTAATTTTTGAGGGGTCTATAAGCCATAAAGTTTTTGCACATCAAATAGATGAGGCCCATCATAAACATTATGATGATATTTTAGTTGGTTTATCAAGAATTTGCGCTGTAGCAATGTTTGGTTACTTTTTCCTGAAGATAATTCTTCTCGTTCACGAACACGCAGTCGGGTATTTGAATACACCTTACGGATACTGGTATCTTTTTGAGGTTATTGGCTTTGTCCTTATCCCTTGCTTTATGTTTGTCAATGGAGCACAACAAAGAAATGTAGCAATGATTCGATTTGCGGCTATTCTTACAATGATTGGTATTATTTTAAACAGATTAAATTATACCTTCATTGCTTATAATTGGTATGTTCCTCTTAGTGAGAAGTACTGGCCTTCGTGGATAGAGGTGAATATAACAGCTGCAATTATATTAACAGAAATTTGGGTTTTCAGATGGATAGTTAATAGAATGCCTGTATTAAAAGAGCCACCAGCATGGGCTATAGAAAAACATCATTAAAAAATTGAAAGGGACTTGATATGGATGAGCTTTTTACATATTATGATATGTTTTCGACAAAAGGTATAGAATATTTAATTATAATTGCTTTTTTAATTGTAATCATAATTTTTTGGAAATTTGTTAATATAGATTTTAGATTTTAGATTTTTAGATTTCTCTATTTATTTTATAAGGAAAAATAATTTTCCTCGAGAGAGACCAGGCTGATGAATATTCTTTTTATAATCACTACAAATAACCCCGAAAAGGTTTATAATGCGTTTCGACTTGCAAATGTTGCTGTTAGTAAAGGTGATGAGGTAAATGTTTTTATGCTTGGTGAAGCAGTGCTTTTTGAACAAGTGAAAGATGAAAGATTTGATGTAATGGAGCAGGTTAATCAATATAAGGGCAATATGTATGTTTGAGGTGTATGTATGAAAGCTCACGGACTGGAGAGCTCAAAAGTCTGTCCAATAGGATTTATGAATGATCTGTACGAATTAGTTATTGAGGCTGACAAGATATTAACATTCTAAAAATTTATTAATCTAATAATAGATACTTTTCAGGTTAATTCATTATGTGGATAATATCTTCGAGGTGTTCGTATTCATTAAAACATGCATCAGGCAAAAAACCATTATACTGTTTATACTCTGAACGAAATAATATACACTTCATACCAGCCTTCTTCGCTCCTATTAAATCCTTATAGGGATTATCTCCTATATACACCGATTCTTCAGGAATCGATAAACTCCGATCCATGGCTATCTGAAACAATCTTATATCAGGTTTTTTAAATCCAAATCTTGAAGATAATATAATATTGTCAAAAAATTGATCAAGCCCAAGTATTGACATCTCTGGTTCTGCGAAAACCCATTGGGCATCAGAAACTATACCCATCTTATATCTCTTACCTAATTTGAATAAGACATCGTAAAGACCATTAAAAACTCCAAAATGTCTTATAGTTAAAGTCCTGAATAAGAGCGAAATATTCCTTACAAATGTCTTTGTATATTTTCTTCTACCATATTTATTTATAATGTTGAAAAATACACTAAATATATCTATTTCTGGATATTCCTCTTTTTTCTGGTTTAATGAAGACTCGATAGACTCAAAAAAATCTTTTTTCAGTTCATCCATTCTGATGTTAATTGCGTGATATGAGAGAAAACGTGAAAGAATTTCATAAACCCAATCATCATACTCGTCAGTTTTTATGTTTATCAACGTTCCATAGAGATCAAAAAATATTGCCTTTATCATTTCAGGATTAATCCCCATCTCAAACATTCCATAGCTTCATGCGCAAGCCACTTTCTATAATTCCAATCAAGATAATTATTCCTTGCTATTCTTAGTTCTGTCATCCCCATATAAAAAGGGTTTCTATAAGTAATACTTCTAAAAGCCTCTTTTTTATCTTTAAAATGTTCTGCATAGCTTTTAAGGAAGTGTCTTATATAGGGTTCGGCATTATAAGGATTAGATGTTCTCCACATAAAGGCGTGTTTTAGTTCTCCACAAACCATACCTATATCATAAGCAGGATCACAAATCTTCATCCTTTCAAGATCAATAGCAACAATATCATCGGTATTCGTGAATATAAAATTTGTAGGAGTAGCATCTCCATGAACTATTGAACATTTTGCCATCTGGATGATATCTTTTGAAAGCCACTTATCCATTAATCTTATGTAGGATTTTTTATCTCCTACTACCTGATGTTTATTCAGTTTATTAATAATTTTTTGAAAATAAGTGGATAAAGGTTCGGGGTCTACATTCTTTGATTCCAATGTTCGCATATGTAATGCGTATAGAAAACTAGCAAGCCTTGATAGTTTTTTCTTGAGTAATTTTCCTTTCCCTTCATATATTGCTTTTTTAATAAAATAATCAAGATCCTTGCCATAAATAAACTCTTCGGTCAGAGCAAGTCCTATTTTCTCTTCTTTCCCAAATGGACGAACAACATAAAATGGATAAGTATCAAAACCAAGGCATCTAATCTTGATAAGATTATCAAATTCACCTTTTATCCTTCGTATCTTTTCTTCTTTTTCTTCGTTGAGATTAAAAAACTTACCAATTATCGCCATATTAGTTTTTTCCTCAGTATATTTATAGACCCTTCTTGAAGACATCCTTCTAACATGAAACATTGGTTCTTTAACAGGAAGATTTAACTGACTAAAGAGTATCTCATACAGTGGATCATCATAATTAAGTTTACCAAGATATATTTCGCTCATATATTTCGTGTCACACAAATACACAATTAACGGATTTGAATAACCCCAATTGGTTCTTCTAAAACTTCACCTATAATATGGGCTGATGGAGTATTCCTTTCCATTAATTTTTGGACGAGTAAAGAAGCTTTTTTTTCTGAAACTGAAATGAGAAGACCACCTGATGTTTGTGCGTCTGACAAAATATCTAAAAGGATCGGATCTATTGATGATGCAATATCGAGATGATGAGAACAGAATTTTTGATTTGCAAAGCTTCCAGCTGGAACCATACCTATTGAGGCAAATTTTTTTGCCTCGGAAATTACCGGAACTCTTTCTGTATAGATTCGTATTCCCACCCTGCTTGCTTTAGCCATTTCCAGAGAATGTCCTAATAAACCAAAGCCAGTAATGTCCGTGCAAGCGTGAACACCGATTTCTGTCATAACCTCAGCAGCGTCTTTATTTAGAGTAGCCATCAATTCGGTAATCTGATTTACGATGTTTTCATCAAGTTTTTTTGCTTTCAAAGCTGTTGCGAGGATTCCTGTGCCGAGTGGTTTTGTCAGAACAAGAAGATCGCCGGGTATTGCACCTGCATTAGTCAAAAACTTTTGAGGGTGAACTATTCCCGTTACAGAAAGTCCATATTTTAGCTCTGGATCTTCTACACTATGTCCTCCAATCATTATTGCCTTAGCTTTATGAATAACATCAAGACCACCTTCTATAATAGATCGTAATATTGCTTTATCCATATCTTTAATAGGAAAACAAACGATATTCATTGCCGTTAGTGGTGTGCCACCCATTGCATAAACATCACTCAATGAGTTTGCAGCAGCGATTCTACCAAAGTCATAAGGGTCGTTAACTATAGGGGTAAAGAAATCAAGGGTTTGAATAAGTGCTATATCATCAGTAAGTTTATAGACTCCGGCATCATCGCAGGTATCGATTCCAACGAGAAGGTTGGGATCCCTTTCAAATGTTATACTGCTTAAAATTTCTGTCAAGTCCCCCGGACTTATCTTCGAGGCTCAACCAGCAGCACGTGCTTTTTCAGCGAGCATTGGGTATGCTTTATCTTGTTTATCTGCTTTTTTCATAAGTTATTATATTATAGTTATTTATTAACAGAAACTTCTACTGAGGATGCATTAAAGTTTCTTTGTCGATAGTAATTTTCATATTTGCCGCACGTATTATCTGGTCGGAGGTAAAGACGAGAATCAGCTATGACTCAAAATATGATATCTTTTATCTAAGATTAGGTAAAACTTACTGATCAAATTACCTTCAAGATAGCCTCTTTTAAACTTTTCACCTTTTTAACTAATGGTTCTTCATCGGGATAGCCTATGCCTATATTTGCAATCACACGATATCTCTTATCTATATTAAGAACCTTACTAACATACTCTTCCCTTTCTTTTGTATCAGGGTGATAAACTGCATTCCAGCATGCACCTAATCCTAATGAGTGGGCCTCAAGAAGAAGCAACATTATGGCACAGGAGCAGTCCTCTAACCAGTGATTACTTTTTGCTTCGTCTGCCAAGGCGACTATGACATAAGGGGCATTCTCAAGAAACTTTGAATATGGTTGGGTTTTGCTGAGTTCTTTTATCTTATCTCTGTCCTTTACTAAGATGAATGACCATGGTTGAGAATCTCTTGAAGAAGGTGCATAGCAGGCAGCCTCAATGCATCTTTTGATCAGTCTTTCATCAGGTATTTCCTTTTTGTATCTCCTTATACTTCTTCTGGTTTTGATTATTTCAAAAATATCTTTTTGCATGGTATTTCCTATCTATATCCTCCTTTTTATCAATTTCTTTAAAAATGACCAATCATCTTTAATAGGTGGACGGTAGGGGATTCGAACCCCCGACTTCCACGTTGCGAACGTGGCGCTCTCCCAACTGAGCTAACCGCCCTTTATAAGTTATTATAAATCATCAAGCCTTTTTAAAATTGTCACATATGAGATATAGAACCCTATAGATATATTATTGAAATAGTTTATCCAAAAAGTTTATTTTTTAGCCAGTAAAAACCGCCTTCTTCATAAAACAAAATTTCTATGTTATTAAAAAAAATTAATGCTATAATTTTATAAAGATGACTTGTAGATTTTAATAATAAATATTGCAAATGAGAAAGAATAAGCTTATAATTATCACAAGGTTTTATTAGAGATAACAGGAGACATGGGTAGGAGGATAGGAGTTTATATATGTAGTTGCGGAACTAACATATCTGATAACTTAGATATCGAACACCTAACCGAGTTCTCAGCAGGACTAAGAGATGTTAGTTATGTAAAAACACATAAGTTGTTATGTTCCGAAGAAGGGAAAAACTTTTTAAGTAATGATGTCATTGAAGAAAAACCTGATAGAATAGTTATAGCTGCCTGTTCACCAAAAGAACACGAAAAAACCTTCCGAAATGTTTTTCAAAAAATTGGATTTAATCCTTATCTTTTCCAAATGGTTAATATAAGAGAGCAGGTTGCATGGTCTACCTCTGAAAAGATTAAAGCAACCGAAAAAGCAAAAGCATACCTAAGGGCGGCTATCAAACGAGTCAGTCTTCAAGAGCCCCTTGAGAAAAAAGAGATTGAATGTAACACTGATGTACTTATTATAGGTGCAGGCCCTGCAGGTATGAAAGCAGCCCTTTTACTTGCAAATGCGGGAAGAAGAGTTTACTTAATAGAAAAAAATTCTTTTATAGGTGGCAAGGTTGCAAGGTATGAAGAGGTCTTTCCAAAAATGGAGTGTGCGTCGTGTATGCTTGAACCAATGATGGATGAAGTTTTACATCATGAAAATATAGAATTGTTTCTCTGCAGTGAAGTTCATGAGGTTTTGGGATTCCTTGGTAACTTTCTGATAAAGATAAAGAAAAAGGCAATGTATGTGGATAAAGATAGGTGTCTTGGATGTGGGGCATGTTATGAGCATTGTCCTGTAACTGTTAGAAATGAATTCGATTATAATTTGAGCAATCGCAAAGCTATATATATTCCCTATACAGGAGCACTACCAAATGTTCCTGTGATTGACGAGTCACATTGTTTAAGGTTTAAAGGAAAAGATCTCGATGTATGCAAAGAGGCATTCGATTTAGGACTTATAACAAAAGAAGAATATGAGATGTTTAGGGCACAAGACTGTTCTGCTTGTAAAAAGGCATGCCCATTTGAAGCTATCAATTTTGATGCAAAAGAAGAAGTCTTAGAAAGATGTGTCGGGGGGATAATTATTGCAACAGGATTTGAACTTTTTGATCCTTCTGTTATACCAGAATTAGGATATGGCAAAATACCAGAAGTTTATACAAGTCTTGAATTCGAAAGATTATTATCACAGACAGGTCCAACAGGTGGAAATATCCTTATGAAGAATTCGAAGGAGCCAGAATCGATTGCAATATTACATTGCGTAGGAAGCCGTAATAAAAAATTTAAAGATTATTGTTCTGGTATCTGCTGTCTTTATGCATTAAAATTTGCTCATATGATAGAAAAAAAATTACCCTCTGCAAAAATATATGATATATACGCTGATTGGTGTGTACCGGGAAAAGAAAACCATGCTTTTTTAGAATCTATTAAACATGGGAAAAATGTCCATTTTATACGAACACCCCTACCTATTGATGTCGAATTGAAACAGAATGCAGAAAGAATCGAGTTATCCTGTATTGATGTTGCTACTGGCAAAAGAGAATTTGCTGTTGATATGGTAATACTCTGTCCTGCTATGATAGCTCCAAAAGACAATCGGATTCTATCTAATATTCTTTCGATTTCAATAGATAAAGAGAGATTCTTTATAGAAGGACATTCAAAACTTGAACCTGTTAGTACCAATATAGATGGTATTTATATTGCAGGATGTGCACAAGGTCCGAAGGATATACAAAGCACAATCGCACAGGGGGCTGCTGCAGCAGGACATATTCTTTCTGTACTTGTAACAGGAAGAAAGCTTGAGCTTGAAGCCATAACTGCTGAAATAGATAAAGAAGCTTGTTCAGGATGCTTGATATGCTTAGGACTTTGTCCGTATAAAGCTATATCTTTTGACCAAGAGAATAAGGTTGCAGTAATTAATGAAGTTTTATGCAAAGGCTGTGGTACTTGTGCTGCAGCATGTCCGAGCGGTGCAATCAATAGCAAACATTTTACTACGGAGCAAATATTTGCTGAAATTGAAGAGGTGCTAAAATAGATAATTTTGAACCTAAGATAGTCGGATTTTTATGTAATTGGTGTTCTTACGCAGGTGCGGATGCTGCTGGTAGTTCACGCAAGACATACGCACCTAACGTAAAAGTTATTAGATTAATGTGTACCGGTAGAATTGATCCCCAGTTTATTCTTAAGGCATTTAGTTCTGGTGCTGATGGGGTAATCATATTAGGCTGCCATCCCGGAGATTGTCATTATAAAGAAGGGAATTATAAGGCTTTGCGCAGATATTATTTATTGAAAAGGCTACTATCACAATTCGGTATAGAAGAAGAAAGATTGAAGCTCGATTGGGTATCAGCAAGTGAAGCCGATAAATTTGTGCTTACAATAAATAAAATGGTGGAAACTGTAAAAAGATTAGGTCCTTTGAAAAAAATATCCACTTTAAAAAAAGATATAGAAGATCTTCAGGAGATAAAGATTGGATAAGCCAAAGGTTGCCTTTTATTGGTGTGCCTCATGTGGG
>CAYOJI010000005.1:17382-20010 GCA_964404225.1 uncultured Nitrospiraceae bacterium | reverse complement strand
AGAAGCAGTTGTAGACCTTGCAGAGGATATTCTGAAGGTAACAGAGGCTGTTGATATTGTTTTATGGCCTGTAGCTCTTGATTTCAAAATTAAAGATATAGAAAAATTAGACGAGGGAGAGATAACTGTTAGTTTTATAAACGGTGGTATCAGAACCGAGGAGCAGGAAAGTATTTCAAAACTTTTGAGGAAAAGATCTAAAATAGTAATTGCCTTTGGATCATGTGCGCATCTTGGTGGGACACCCGGTCTTGCAAACTTTTCAAATCGCGATGAAATATTCACATGGGTCTATAAAAATGCTCCTTCTGTAGTAAAGAACAATGATGTATTTCCTCAAGAAAGAATAGAAGTTGTTGAAGGTGAATTAAGGCTCCCTGAATTTTATGATACTGTTTATACATTAGATCAAGTCATAAATGTTGATTATTATATACCTGGTTGTGCGCCACCACCTGACCTTATTATGAAGGCAGTAGAGGCTATCCTAAGTGGTAATTTACCACCAAAAGGAAGTGTACTCGCAGAAGATAGGGCTTTATGTGAAGGATGTAAGCGTAGAGAAACAAAACCCGAAAAAGCTGTAATAAAAGAAATTAAAAGAGTTCATGAAGTGATTATCGATGCCAAAAGATGTTTCCTTGATCAGGGAATAATTTGCCTCGGTCCGGCAACACGTAATGGGTGCGGAGAACGTTGTATTAATGCCAATATGCCATGCCGAGGATGTTTTGGCCCAACGAGTAGAGTTGTAGACCAAGGTGCAAAATTTCTTTCAGCTTTGGCTTCTATTATAGATGCGAATGAAGAAGATGAAATAAGAAAAATTACTGATTCAATCATTGATCCTGCAGGGATTTTTTATTATTATTCCCTGCCAGCATCGATATTAAGAAGAAAATTAATATAGAGCGAGGAATTAAGCTTATAAATGAAGAGGAGAATTACTATAGATCCTATTACAAGGCTTGAAGGACACGGTAAAATTGAAATTTTTCTTGACGAAAGTGGAGATGTTGAAAGGACATATTTTCAGGTCCCTGAATTAAGAGGGTTTGAAGTGTTCTGTGTAGGTCGTCCTGCAGAGGAAATGCCGCGGTTGACACCCAAGATTTGTGGGGTATGTCCTACAGCACATCATATTTGTTCTACAAAGGCACTTGATGACCTCTTTAAAGTTGAACCAACACCTGCTGCTAAAAAGATAAGAGAACTCATGTACTCGACATTCATGCTTGAAGATCATATACTTCATTTCTTTTTTCTCGGTGGTCCGGATTTTGTTGTAGGTCCTTCTTCGTCACCTGCTGAAAGAAATATCCTCGGTGTTATTTCGAAGGTAGGACTTGAGGTCGCAGGAAAAGTAATCAAAATTAGGAAGGAATGTCGTGATATTATTACTCTTATTGGTGGTAGGGTAATCCATCCTGTATGTGGGCTTCCGGGTGGAGTCTCTAAACCCCTTACAGAAAATGATAGGTTGAGAATACTTAAAGTTGCAGAAAATGGAATTGAATTTACTAAGTTTGCATTAAAAATTTTTGAGGATGTTGTATTGAAAAATCAGGATTATGTTGATCTTATACTTGGAGATACTTACAAACTCGAGACCTATTACATGGGACTGGTAGATATAAATAATAAAGTAAATTTTTATGATGGTGAAATTCGCGTATGTGATCCATTTGGCAGGGAATTTGTGAAATTTAAAGCTAAGGATTATCTTAAACATATAGAGGAACGCGTTGAACCGTGGAGTTATATCAAATTTCCTTATCTTAAAAAAGTTGGATGGAAAGGTTTTGTCGATGGTATTGATAGTGGCATTTACAGGGTTGCACCGCTCGCCAGATTGAATGTTGCAGATGGGATGGCTACTCCTCTGGCAGAGGCAGAGTATGAAAAGATGTACAAAACACTGGGTGGAAAACCTGTTCATCATACCCTTGCATTTCATTGGGCAAGGCTGATAGAGGCGCTTTATGCTGCTGAACGTATGCTCGAACTTGCTAATGACAAAGAGATTACTGACCCAAATATAAGGAATATTCCTACTGCTATACCAGATGAGGGGATAGGTGTAGTCGAAGCCCCTAGAGGTACACTTTTACATCATTATAAAACTGACAAAAATGGTGTGGTAAAGGAGGTAAATCTAATCGTCGCAACATTAAATAACTCAGCAGCAATTTCTATGTCTATTGGAAAGGCTGCAAAAGGTTTGATAAAGAAAGGCAATGTTTCTGATGGTCTTCTCAATATGATCGAAATGGCTTTTAGGGCATATGATCCGTGTTTCGCATGCGCTACACACTATATTCAAGGGGAAAAGCCATTTTCTATAAATATACGGAATGTTAAAGGTGAGATCGTTAAAACTTTAAAATAATTTGTAAAGTGAAATTATCTTTTATTAAGAGGAGGTAAAACAATGGCAACAGTTAGTTTAGATTGTTTGGGGTTAAAGTGTCCTCAACCTGTATTAAAAATTGCTGCAAAATCTGCTGAACTAAAACATGGTGATATTCTCGAAGTAATTGCTGATTGTCCCACATTTGAAAAGGATGTAAGACAATGGTGCGATAGAACAAAGAAAACCCTTCTTTGGATGCGGGAGGAAGGAGGAGG
>CAYOJI010000005.1:0-17372 GCA_964404225.1 uncultured Nitrospiraceae bacterium | reverse complement strand
ATGTCAAATCCAATTTTAATCGTACTTTAAAGGGACAATTAAGGAAAATTTATGAATACATTTAAAAACTTATCGATAGGGAAAAAGTTTCTTTTCAGTTTTGGATTTGTTTTTTTGATTATTTTAGTTCTGGGTATCTTCTGGCATCGAGGGATTTTAAAGATAAAAGAGATCGAGGGAAAGAAAAACGAGCTTATAGAATTAAAAGAAAAATTAAGGGAAATGCAGTTAATTCATTACAGGTGGGTATTGGACCTAAGAGAAGCTGTAAGAGAAAAAAGAGAATTCAAAGGTGAGCTAAATCCAAAAAAATGCATATTTGGTGAATGGTACTATTCGTATAAATTACCTTATCCTGAATTAAAAGAACTTTTTGAAGCCCTTGAAATCCCTCATGAAAAGCTACATCAATCAGGAATTGCTGTGATCGAGGCATTAAAAAGAGGAGATTACAAAGAAGCAGAAAGACTATCTTTGCAGACGAGGCAGGAACTCCTTCCCCGGCTTATGAGAATTTACGATCCCTTCTTAGCTGGCATAGGAAAAGTATATGAAAGATATAAATTAGAATCAGAAAGGTCTGTAAAAAGACAGAGGATTATTTCAAGAAGTATATTATTTCTTTCGCTAATATCTGTATTAATCTTAGGATTTGTACTTACGAAAGGAATAGTAAATCCATTAAAAAGGGTTACGAATATAGCCAACAAGATTGCCGAAGGTCAGATATTAGACATATCGCATCAAAAGATACACGAAAATACCAATAATGAAATTATGCAAATGGAAAACGCATTTGCAAAGATGACTATTTCACTGAATGAACTATCAGAAACTGCTGACCGAATAGCTTCAGGGGATCTGGAAGCCTCAGTTAGAATAAGATCTGAAAAGGATGTTTTGGGGAATGCTATTGCGAAGATGGTAGAAAATCTCAAAAAGAGCGTTGAAGATTTACATAATAATTCTATGAATCTTGCCTTGGGAATGAGCGATTATTTCAGTGTGATTTCAGAATTTGCACTTGGTAATCTTGATGTAAAGGCATCCGAAGATACTGGGGATGATTTATTGAACCAACTTGGAAAGGTTACTAATAATATGATCGCCGAATACAAAAAGTTAGCAGAGTGTATCGAGGAAGTTAGAAGGGGTAATCTTGATGTTAAAGTCCATATACGTTCTGAAAAAGATTCCTTAGCTATTGGTTTTGACCATATGCTTGAACATCTTCGTAAAACTTCGGAAGAACTACATACAAACTCGATGAACCTTGCTATGGGACTAACTGACTATTTTTATATCTTACAACAGGTTGCTGCAGGAGATCTAACTGTAACTGCTAATGAAGATACTGGGGATGATTTATTGAACCAACTCGGGAAAGCAACTAATTCAATGATAGCTTCGCTTAAGGAAATGACCTTTAGAATCAGAGAACAGGCAGATTTTCTTGCAAATTCAGCAAATACACTTGCATCTGTTTCAAAACAATCAACAAGGGCATTATCTGAACTTTCGACTGCTATATCAATGATGTCAAAAGCCACATCTTCAGTTGCAGAAAGTTCTCGAGAAGCTTCTTTTGCAACTCAAGTAGCCAATGAATCGACTCAAAAAGGTTCCGAACTAATGATGAACCTTGCACAAAAGACTAAAATATTACAAGTAGCAACTGATGAGACGGTTAATGCAATGAGGAGTCTATCAGAACGCTCTTCAGAAATAGGGAATATTGTAAATGTTATGTCCAAAATAGCATTCCAGACAAATCTTTTGTCCTTAAATGCAGCAATTGAGGCAGCCAGGGCAGGGGAGTCAGGTCACGGTTTTGCGGTATTAGCTGATGAAATACGAAAACTTGCAGAAAATTCGGCTAATTCTGCTCGGGAAATAGCCAAGATTATCAAGGATGTCCAGAAAGAAACAGAAGAGGCAATGTCTTCTACACAGAATGCTAAAAGAGAGATGGAGTCAGGTATTGCATTAATAGAAGAGGTTAGTCGGCAATTCTCGGGCATAGCCTCTCAGGTAGAAAATATTGTAAATCAGATAGAAACTATAGCAGCATCCGCCGCAGAAACTGCATCTTCTGCATCACAAGCATCAGCTTCTTCCGAAGAACAGACTGCTGTAATCGAGGAACTTGCTGCTTCAGCCACACAACTATCAAGCACTGCAGAAATCCTAAAGGAAACAACAGCGAGATTCCAATTATAGTAAAATACTATAATAAAACCATGCAGGACTTGATTAAAGGATTAGTACAAAAAAACAATAAGAAAATATTGCTAATCGTTCTTGATGGGCTTGGCGGCTTACCAGTTAATGGAAATACAGAAATGGAGATCGCAAAGAAGCCAAATCTTGATTCACTTGCTAAGAAGTCTGCATGTGGTCTTCATATTCCTGTAGCAATGGGAATAACCCCTGGTAGTGGTCCTGGTCATCTATCCTTGTTCGGATATGATCCTATTGTATGGCAGATAGGAAGGGGGGTTCTCGAGGCACTCGGTCTTGGATTAGAGCTTAGAAAAACAGATATTGCAATTCGTGTAAATTATGCATCAATCGAAAATGGTATTGTCAAAGATAGACGAGCAGGACGCATCCCAACAGAGGAAAGCAGAAAGATTACTGAAAAACTCCAGCACAAGATAAAAAAAATAAATGATGTCGAAATAATTTTTGCACCGGGTATGGAACACAGGTTTGCTGTTGTATTAAGATTTCCAAAGCCTCTACCACAAGGCTCTGCTTCGATAAAAGATACAGATCCTCAAAAAGAAGGTAAGGCACCTCTTAATGTGATCGCTGAAACACCACAAGCAAAAAAAGTTGCAAAGATTGTTGAAAGTTTAATATCAAAAATAAGGGATATTATAAAGAAAGAACCTAAGGCAAATTTTGTTCTCCTAAGAGGTTTTTCTCAAGTACCTGATATACCGCACTTTGAAGAAATTTACGGGCTTAAGGCTTTATGTATTGCTACATATCCAATGTACCGTGGACTTGCAAGACTTATCGGAATGGATGCGCCTTCACTCGAAGGCGATATAAGAGAAGAAATAGATTTTCTTAAAAGGAATTATAATAATTATGATTTCTTTTTTTTACATATAAAAAAGATCGACTCATTTGGTGAAGACGGTAACTTTAAGGGAAAGGCTTTGAAGATAGAAGAATTTGATAAAATCTTACCAGAAATATTATCACTCAACCCCGATGTATTGATTATTACTGGTGACCATTCGACGCCGTCCATTCTTAAAGGACACAGTTGGCATCCAGTTCCTATTCTCTTAAAATCCCCTTTTGTATTGGGTGGATTATGTAATGCCTTTACTGAACGTGAATGTTTTAAAGGTGAATTAGGTATCTTCCCTACACCTAATCTAATGGCATTAGCCCTTTCCAATGCAGGGAGACTCAAAAAATTTGGGGCTTAATTCCGTTATTAAAGACCAATCACTATCCATCAGCCTTATTGATACTCATTGCCATCTCGAGATGGATGTTTTTGATAATGATAGAGAAGAAGTCATTAAAAGGGCAAAGGATTCAGGAATAGAGGCTATAATTACTATAAGTTCTGATTTCGAAAGCAATCTCAAGGCCGTAGAACTTTCTTGCAAACATGATTTTATTTATTCCTCAATTGGTATCCATCCTCATGATGCAAAAGATTTTTCTGAAGATATCTTTAACAAAATAAAGGCTCTGAGAGAGAAAACTAAGAAGGTAGTAGCAATAGGTGAGATAGGTCTTGATTATCATTATGATAATTCTCCTCGAAATATCCAAAGGGATGTATTTATCAAACAATTAAAATATGCTAACGAGGTAAACTTGCCTGTGATTATCCACAGTAGAGACGCCAAAAATGATACGCTTAACATTATAAAAGACTCTTTCATAAAAAGGGGTGTTTTTCATTGTTTTTCAGGTGATATTGATATGGCAGAGAAGGTCATTTCAATGGGATTTTTCATATCAATTGCTGGACCTGTTACATTCAAAAATGCGAGACGTCTTAGAGAGATTGTAAAGATCATACCAGATGAATATCTACTAATTGAAACAGACGCACCTTACTTAACACCCGAACCTTTAAGGGGAAGGAGAAATGAGCCTTCTTATCTTTTCTACACCGCTAAAACTATAGCAGAGATAAGAGAAATAAGCCTTGAAGATTTATCAAGGATAACAACGCTTAATGCAAAGCGACTTTTTAATATAGGGGTTATACCTGAAAAGGGTGAAATAGCCTACAAAATAAGAAACACCTTATATCTTAACATTACTAATAGATGCACAAACAGTTGTTCCTTCTGTATAAGATTTCACACAGATTATGTAAAGGGCCATAACTTGAGGCTTTTTGTCGAACCTACTGAAGAAGAGATTAAAAAGGCAATAGGCGATCCAAAAAAATATAAAGAAATTGTGTTTTGCGGATATGGAGAACCCCTCTTGAGGCTTGATCTTGTTAAAAATGTTGCCTCTTGGATTAAACAGAATAAAGGTAAGGTAAGAATAAATACAAACGGACATGGCAACTTGATACACGGTAGGAATATTTTGCCAGAATTGAAAGGTATTGTTGATAGTATCTCGATAAGTCTTGATGCACAAGATGAAGAGACATACAATAAAATTTGTAAACCTATTTTTAAAGATGCTTTCAACGGTGTTATCTCTTTTATCAAAGAAGCAAAAAAAAATATCCCTGAAGTTACGGTCACAGTTGTCACCATTAAAGATGTTGATATTCAGAAATGTAAAGAGATTGCAGAAAGATTAGGAGTAAGGTTTAGGGTCAGAAGACTTGATGTGGTTGGGTGATCCAAACAATTTCATATGGCAATTTCAGGAGTAGAAAAAGCATGGGATATATTAAAAGATCTTGATACAAAAATTGTTTGCAAAAATGCATCAGTAAAGTTTGATGAAAGAAATAGTTGCTATATATTGAGGTCATTTTGTGCAGATTTTTGCATAAACCCACAAATAAGGATTATTAAAAGCCTGACAGCATTGGGACAAAAGATTATCGATAGACATAATTATTTTTTTATCTTCTCCTCTCTTTGGTATTTAATTCACGCAAAGGATATTCCATTGACAGGAAGGCATATAAAACCAGAAAACCTTAAAGGTGGAGATTTGTTTTTTAGAGGCACCCACACATTGCCCTTAGATAAACTCGCTGAAAAATTTCAAAATCATAAAGAAGCCTTTTTAAATAAAGGAAAAGAATTCGGCGGCGAAATTTTGAATTATGGAGATGCATCATTAAAGCTTACCCCTATGCCAAGGATACCTGTAATCTTAATCTTATGGGCTAAAGACGAAGAATTTCCCGCAAGGGCAGATTTATTAATTGACTCATCATGCGAATTTCAGATTCCACTCGATATCATATGGTCAATAGCTATGTTAAGTGTAAATATAATGCTATGAGTCAAAAACTGAAGGAAAAGATAGATTATCTCCTCTCTAAAGAAAAAGGAACTATATATAAAGACCCAGGAGGCAA
Source organism: uncultured Nitrospiraceae bacterium (assembly GCA_964404225.1). Lineage (GTDB taxonomy): Bacteria > Nitrospirota > Thermodesulfovibrionia > Thermodesulfovibrionales > SM23-35 > Kmv42. Next base: position 11,833 of record CAYOJI010000005.1, on the reverse strand, counting down.
AATAAGCATTGCCCTTGTATATCCAAATAGTTACCATGTGGGAATGTCAAATCTTGGTGTACAAGGTATTTATGGTTTTTTGAATAGCATGAAGGATGTTGTATGTGAGCGGGCATTTCTACCCGACGATAGCGATATTGATGAATATTTGAGAACCGATACAGAACTTTTTTCTATGGAATCAAAGAGACCATTGAATCGATTTGATATTATTGCCTTTTCAGTCTCTTTTGAGAATGATTATCCCAATATCCTAAAGATACTCGAACTTTCAAAAATTCCCTTAAGAAGTTTAGACAGGGGGTTTTATTATCCTTTAATAATTATGGGAGGGGTCTGTGCTTTTTTTAATCCAGAACCTGTTGCTGAATTTTTCGATTTATGTTTTATTGGTGAGGCAGATGAGATGCTTTCAGAATTTCTAAATGTTTATAGGTTATCAGCAAATAAAAGAGATTTACTCCAAAAGGCAACTTTAATAGATGGTATTTATGTTCCTCAATTTTATAACATAGTTTACGGTAATGATGGGAGGATATTACAAAGGGAAAGTCAAAAAGATGTTCCCTCGATAATTAGGAAACGCTATATAAAGAATCTTTCAGAATCAAGGATTAGATCCTCGATTATCACATCTGAAGCAGAATTTTCCGAAATGTATCTAATAGAATTAATGAGAGGCTGTCCATGGAGTTGCAGGTTTTGTGTATCGAGTAAAGTATATTATCCACCTCGAAAGAAAGATTCGGAAATAATAGAAGATGAGATAAAAATTGCGAGAAATAAAACAAAAAGAATAGGCCTTATCGGTCCTTCACTCACAGACTATCCAAATATAGCTAAAATACTTCAGATGAATGGTGTCGATTTCTCGATCACCTCTCTTCGAGCAAGTAAAAAGAGTGCTGAGGTAATTAGCTTTATTAAAAATCATAAGAGTGTTTCTATTGCTCCAGAAGCTGGTAGCGAAAGATTAAGAAAGGTAATCAATAAAAGGATCTCTGATGAGGATATACTTAATACCGCAGAATTAATTTTTTTGAGCGGGATAGAAACACTACGGCTTTATTTCATGGTAGGATTGCCAACAGAAACTATAAACGATATTGAAGGTATAATCAATCTTGTCAAAAAGGTAGCTGGTATCCCTAAAAGAAGTAACATAACTCTTAGTATAAGCACTTTTGTGCCAAAGCCATTTACTCCATTTCAATGGCATAATATGGAAGAACAGAGTGAGGTTAAGAAGAGGTTAAAGATTATTAAAAAGAATCTTCAAAATTTGCGAGGCGTTAAGGTTTTTCACGATGTGCCTAAGTATTCCTATATGCAAGGCGTGTTTTCTCTGGGAGATAGGAGGGTATCAAAAATAATAGAACAAATGTTAAAAACTGAAGATTGGATAAAGGCTGCTGAAGTTGTAGGAATTGATATAAATTTTTATATTTTTAGGAAAAAAGAATTTCAAGAATTCCTACCATGGGAGTTTATTGATATAGGGATAAGTAAAGAAAAATTATGGGAAGAATATAAAGAGGCACTTTCTTCTTAAATACCTATGAGGGATCGTCATTGTATTTCTTTAGCATCCAACTTAATATTCAATCATATTGGATGGAATGTATGATAATATATTTCAGAAATGGATACACAATTACTTGAAAATATAAAAAATATATTCAGAAAGATTTCGTCTGCTGCAATAAGGTCAGGAAGAAGTCCTCTTGATGTAAAACTTGTTGCGGTTACGAAAACCGTCGGTATCGATAGAATAAAAGAATCAATAGATTTAGGGTTAAGGATATTCGGAGAAAATAAAGTGCAAGAGGCAAAAGAGAAAATATCAAATATCAAATCCGAAATCTCAACTTCACCGATAGAATGGCATTTAATAGGACATTTACAGAAAAATAAGGCAAAATTAGCCGTTGAACTTTTTGATATGATTCAGACGGTCGATTCCATTGAGCTTGCTGAATTGTTAAATAAATTTGCTGAAAAAAATGGGAAAATACAGAGGGTTTTAATACAGGTAAAACTTTCAGAAGAAGAGACAAAGCATGGTATTTTAAAGGAAAATTTAATGGATTTAATTAAGTCTATTTCTCAGATGAAAAATATAAAACTCGAAGGTCTCATGACAATGCCTCCATTCTTCGATGATCCTGAAAAATCGAGACCTTATTTTAGAGAATTGAGACAGTTGAGAGACCATGCCGAACAGTCAGGATATAGACTTCCTGAACTTTCTATGGGAATGACGAATGATTTTGAGGTTGCGATATTGGAAGGTGCAACCATGGTAAGGATAGGCACCGCAATATTTGGAGAAAGGAGAAAAGTATGATTGGGTTTATCGGTGGTGGTAATATGGCAGAAGCTATGATAAAAGGATTGTTAAAAAGCAACATAAGAGATATTATGGTATCCGAACCAAGAAATGACAGGCTTTTATACCTCAAAAATACATACAATCTAAAAACTACTCCTGATAATAAAGAGATTGTCAAAAATTGCAATATCTTTATAATTGCTGTAAAACCACAAAATATCGAAGAAGTTACTACAGAAATCTCTGATTTGATCTCAAAAGACCATATAATTATATCTATTGCTGCTGGGATATCACTTTCATACCTTACATCGAAACTTAAAACTTCAAGGGTTATACGTGTTATGCCTAACACCCCTGCCCTTGTTCAGGAGGGAATTTCGGTACTCTCTATGTGTGAATGTATTCATGATCAAGAAATGGGAGTTATCAGGGATATATTTATGTCTATTGGAAAGGTTATGGTATTACCTGAAAAATATATGGATGCGGTTACAGCTTTATCCGGAAGCGGACCTGCCTTTTTTGCACTATTTATTGAATATATGATAGATGGTGGTGTTAAAATAGGATTAAATAAAGATATCTCTTCTGGATTAGCCATTCAAACATTTATTGGAACAGCTAAACTACTCGAAAGCGGAATGTCTCCGGAAACCCTTCGAGTTATGGTTACTTCCCCAGGAGGAACAACAGCAGCAGGTCTTAAGGTTTTTGAAGAAAAGGGGTTTAAAGATATTGTATTAGATGTTCTTTTAGCAGCAAAGAACCGTTCAGAAGAACTTGGAAGAAAGTTTTAGTAGTATATTAAAATAGCAGGAGGGTATATTTAATGTTCATTTTTGCAAATTTACTTATTGCTTTAGCTAATGTTCTCGATATATTGCTTACCGTATATATGTGGATAATTATTATTACCGCTTTAATAAGTTGGGTTAATCCCGATCCTTACAATCCTATAGTAAGGTTTTTACATGCAGTTACAGAACCTATTTTAAGACCGATTCGAACAATAATTGGAAGAAGGTTAGGCATTATAGATGTATCCCCAATAATCGTAATACTTGGTATTTTATTTATAAAGCGGTTTCTTATACAGTCATTAATAGATTTTGCCTATAAATTGAAAGGAGGCATTATTTTATGAGAATAACACCACTTGATATTCAGCAAAAACAATTCCCCATGAAATTTAGGGGGTTTGATGTAGAAGAGGTATATGCATTTCTTGAAATAATCCGTGAAGAAATGGAGGACCTTCTAAGAGAGAATGCTTCTCTAAAAGAGACCATCCAGAGATTGGAAAGTCAAATAAAAGAATACAGGGATATGGAGACGACATTAAGAGAGACCCTTTTGACAGCCCAGCAGATGGTAGAAGATTATAAAACAAATGCAAGAAAAGAAGCAGAGCTAATAGTAAGAGAAGCAGAACTCAGGGCCGATTCATTAATTAAAGAGGCACAGGAAAAGGTTATTAAGATTCATGAAGACATAGTAGACTTAAAAGGTATAAGAAGGCATTTTAAGGAAGAACTGAAAAGAATGATAGAGAATCATTTGAAGATGATAGAGTTTGATAAAGAGCGGGAGGAAGAAGAGGGAGGGATAAAAACCGAATGAAATATTATGCCCTTAAGGGTATTCACGATATCCTCCCACCAGATATATATGTTTGGCAAGAGGTTGAAAAAACTGCAAAAGATATATTTTCAGCATATGGTTTCCACGAGATAAGACCTCCTATTATCGAATCAACAGAAATTTTTATAAGGAGCATCGGGGAAACAACGGACATCGTCGAAAAAGAGATGTATACCTTTACAGATAAGGCAGGAAGATACATTACTTTACGTCCTGAAGGCACTGCACCCGTTGTAAGATCATATGTAGAAAATCATTTATATAATTTGCCACCTCCTCAAAAGTTTTTTTATTATGGCCCGATGTTTCGATATGAAAGGCCACAGGCAGGAAGGTTCAGACAGTTTTATCAAATCGGAGCTGAAGCATTTGGCATTTTAGATCCGAAAATAGATTCAGAGATTCTTGCTATGTTAAAACTCTTTTTTGAAAAACTTAATCTCGAGAATCTTAGATTTGAAGTTAACTCGATAGGCTGTGAAAATTGCAGACCTAATTATAAAAAAGCCCTTTTAAATTTTTTTTCAAATAAAATTAATCTATTCTGTCCTGACTGTAGGAGGAGGTTTGAAATTAACCCCCTCAGGATACTTGACTGTAAAGTCAATACATGTATCCAATTAAGAGATGGTAGCCCAAGAATTATAGATTTTCTGTGCAAAAATTGCAGAGAACATTTCGAAACCTTTTTATCTTTTATAGAATTTCTCAATATTCCATTTATTATAAATCCGAATATGGTAAGAGGACTTGACTATTACACAAGAACTACATTTGAAGTTACATGTGAACAACTTGGGTCACAGAATGCAATAGCTGCAGGTGGTCGTTACGACAGACTCGTTGAAGAATTTGGTGGACCGCCAACACCTGCTATCGGCTTTGCTGCGGGAATGGAAAGGATTACATTACTTATGAAATCTTCTGGTAATTATAAAACTCCTACTCTAAGGGTTTTCATTGCCACTATAGGAAGGCTTGCAGAAAAAAAAGCTCTTACAATCGCCAGTTTTCTAAGAGAGAAGGGGATATGGGTAGAAATTGGATACGCAGGTCATTCACTGAGGAGCCAATTAAGGAAGGCTGACAGATTATGCGCTGAGTACGTTTTTATAATAGGAGATGATGAAATAAATTCAGGTAATTTGAAATGGAAGCGTCTCACAGATGGTAATCAAGGAGAACTGTCTTTCGATGAAGTATATAATTTTTTATAATTTGATAAGAACTAAGAATATAACTATATCTCATTATCATGGAGCAGGAGTATGTCCCTTGAGTGGACATACTCCCCCTAACGTTTTGCTACTTACCTTGGACACTAATGGGTTTACGTAAATAAAGATTTTGTTTATACTATTTTTGTTGTGAAGTGCAAAGAATGTGGTGGTAAGATAAGACTGTCAATTGGCTGAAGGATAGTGGTACTAAGCTGCACGGAGTGCGGCAAATCTTATCCTATTATGGAATATATTGAAGATATTGATGATGAGATATGGGAGCGTATTTCACTTCGTCCCTGTGACAGAGTGTAGGATTAAAGAATAATGAAAAAACTTTTTCTTCAAATATTATACTTTGCCTTAGTAATAGGATTTTTATCGCCGTCTGCAGATACATCAGAAATTGAGGAAAAAGATTCATTCTTTAAAACAAGTCTTCATTACACTACGAGGGGCATGGCTTACTGGTATGATAAATCCCGTGGAGGACTCGAAACGCTCACTGGTATACCTTATACGAGTGAAAAACTTGACTGTTTAAACTGCCATGTATCTTCCTGTGACAGATGCCATAAAACTGAAGTTGATAAAAGACTCTATTATTCTGTAAAGGTTGCCCAGAATCAGGATATCTGTCTATCTTGCCATAAGAGGGAGAAGGCTATCAAACAAATTGACATAACTACAAATCAGCAAGACGTTCATTTTGTCAAGAGTATGCAGTGCATGGATTGCCATACTTCAAGAGATATTCATGGTGATGGTATTAAATATGATTCTATGAAACAGTTAGAAGCAATAGATCCAAAATGTGAGACATGCCATAGTTCTATAAATCCTACTACATCTCATAAGATACATAAAGAAAAACTTGACTGTAAAGCATGCCATGTAAGACATGTGGTAAGCTGTTCAAATTGTCACTTTGGGATTCTTTTAGATAAACAAAAGCGCGTTGATATTAAACTCTCAAATTGGCTTTTTTTAATGAATTACAATGGGAAGGTTACATCTGCAAATATGCAGAATTTTGTTGTACCTGATAATAAAAGTTTTAAAACATTCATTCTATTTGCACCACAAAATAGTCATTCAATTATGAAAGATGGTAGAAAATGTAATGATTGTCATGGAACAGATATAGTTAAGGAAATTCAGAAAGGCAAAATAACTATTACGTGGGTTGAAAATGGGGAAACTAAAAATATCAAAGGGGTTATTCCAGTTGTTGAGGATATAGAATATAAAACAGTATATCAAGATTATAAAGACGGCAAATGGATAGTTATTGAAAACCCACCTAAGGCAATGCTTCAGTATGCAGGTTATGGTTCACCACTAACACCTGAACAATTAAGGAAATTGACAATATCGATGGGCAAATAAGGTCTTAGCCCACTTTATTCATAAATTCATGAGTATTTGGCAGATGCGGTATTTTCGCTCATTATAGGCTCGATATAATCGAGCCTTCAAGGAAAATTCTTTCGAAGAAAGAATTTAAACCCGCTCAAATACTGCATCTGCAAAAATTTTTGTGAACAATATGGGTTAATAAATTCTCCCTTGTTGTTTTAAACTATTTAAAATTTCTGTAATTTTTGGTAATGCCTCGAGTGCTGCCTTTTCGCCTTCAAGAATAGCCTCGTGTCTTTTTGAAAAATCTGCACTGCCTATGTATCCTACTTTGGGCCTTATTACGACATCTGCCTTTGAAAGTTGTATAGCAGAAAGCTTTGAATACATTATGCTTATTGCCTGTAATATAGTCTCGATTGTTCCAGTCGGAACTGAAGATTCAACATCACCACTTAAATCTACTGCGATAACTACGTCAGCTCCGAGTCTTCTTGCTGCATCAACTGCTACAGGGCTTACAACGCCCCCGTCTACATACATTCTTCCCGAAATATTAACAGGTCTGAAAATGCCCGGAATCGAACAACTTGCACGAACCGCGGTGCCTGTATTTCCTTGTCCAAAAACAACTTCTTTGCCACTCTGGATGTCAGTAGCAACAGCATAAAAAGGTATCCTTAATTTTTCCATAGGTGTATTTCTAAGTATCCGATTCAAAAAATTTTCAAGTTTTTCACCCTTAATAAAGCCGTTATCAGGTATTGTCAAATCTACAATATCATCCCTTTTTACATCAAAAGAAAGCTCTTGAAGCTTGAAGGCACTAAAACCATAAGCATACAAGGCGCCAACAAAACTTCCAGCGCTTGTGCCGACTATCATATGAATTGGTATTTTATTTGACTCAAGAACCTTTAGTACACCAATATGTGCAAAACCTTTTGATGCGCCAGCACCAAGTACAACTGCAATTTTGGCAGGTTTTGGTGGTGGTTGAATCTCCCTCGGTGCACACGAAAAGAAAAAAACAAACAGGGAAAAAATTGCTATCGATATTTTTTTCATTCCTAAGTTTTATGAATAATATATGTTAAATAAAATTTTTAAATTATCTTATTATAAAAAAGAAACTATTACAAATGATGTAAAATTTATGTTATGACTGTAGTAAAGGCAAAGGACCTCTCTAAGTACTATAATTCTCTTAAAGCAGTTGATAATATAAATTTCGAAATAATAAAAGGTGAATGCTTTGGCTTTTTGGGTCCTAACGGAGCGGGGAAGACTACAGTGATGCGTATCATTTATTGCTATTTACCACCAAGCTCGGGTGAAATACAGATATTTGGTTTTGATGTAACAAAAAATCCCAGACTTATAAAGTCACGTATCGGCGTTATGCCACAGGATGATAATCTTGATCCAGATTTGACAGTACTTGAAAATCTGATCGTATATGCTCGATATTTTGATATTAGTAAGAAAGATGCTCTGCCACGTGCTTGGGATTTACTCGAATTCGTAGGTTTAAAAGAAAAGGCAGACATAAATATAAAAAATCTTTCGGGAGGAATGAAAAGGAGATTAATACTTGCAAGATCTTTAATTAATAATCCCGAATTATTAATCCTCGATGAACCAACAACAGGTCTTGATCCACATAGTAGACGGACTGTATGGGAAAAGTTAAACCATCTCAAAGAAAAAAATACTACTCTTATTCTTACAACCCATTATATGGAAGAAGCAGAAAAGATTTGTGATAGGGTTGCAATCATGGATTCGGGAAAGATACTGACGATTGATACTCCTTCTAACCTTTCAGCTATTCATGGAGGAAATCTTGAGGAAGTATACCTAAAGTTAACAGGGCGTAGACTTATTGAAAAAATATAACGGAGTTACATAGGATGAGAATTAAAAGTGCGTTTAGGGTATGGCAAAGAAACTTTACAGTATACACTAAACTTTATAAATCAAGTTTTGCCCTCAATTTTGTTGAACCTCTACTTTATCTTGCAGCGTTAGGATTAGGGCTCGGGGCATTTGTAAATGAAATAAACGGAATGCCTTATATAAAATTCATTGCACCTGGAATTATTGCCTCATCCTCGATGTTCGCAGCTATTTATGAATGCACATATGGAACATATATCAGAATGACCTATCAAAAAACATTTGATGCAATCCTTGCGACCCCTATAAATCTTGATGACCTTATAACAGGAGAACTAATGTGGGGTGCTACAAAAAGCGTTATATATGGCACAACCATTATCATCGTCATATCTATATTTGGACTTGTTGACTCGGTGCTTATTACATTTGCAATACCTATTTTATTTATAACAGGACTTATTTTCTCAGAAATATCTGTCATATTCACAGCTATTATTCCTGGAATTGATTCCTTTAATTATTTCTATACCCTTTTTATGACACCCATGTTTCTTTTCTCGGGCATCTTCTTCCCATTGGATAATCTTCCATCTATAGTTTCAAAAATTGCATTTTTTACGCCCTTATATCATCTTGTAAATATCTGTAGATCATTTGCAATAGGTGAAATCTCAACAGTTTTAGATGACTTATTATGGATTTTTATAGTCGTGATATTACTTGCACCTTATCCCTTCAGGTTGATGAAAAGACGTGTTATTAAATAAACTTACCCAGCCTTAATAGACTTTTGATCTATCATTTTTAACAGCTCATCATAGGAAATCGTTTTTATTTTGAGTTCCTGAGCCTTTTTAAATTTAGAACCCGGATTTTCACCAACAATTACATAATCAGTATTTTTAGAAACAGAAGATGACACATGACCACCATATCTTTCTATAAGCTCTTCAACTTCGTTTCTATGTTTTGGCAGAGTCCCTGTAATAACAAAAGTGAGAGCTTCGAGAGGTTTTTTAACTTTCTCCTTACCTTCGAAATCTGGATTTGTAATCCTGAGACCGAGGGATTTTAATATCTTAAGCGTGTGTAAATTTTGTGGGTCATTAAAAAAATCTGAAACCGATTTAGCTATCTTCTCACCTATTTGCTTGATCTCCGTTATTTTATCGGGTCTTATGTTAAATAGGTCTTCAAGTTTTTCGAAGTTCTTTGCAAGCAATTTAGAGGCATATTCTCCAACATGCAATATTCCAAGGGCATAGAGAAATTTAGCAAGGGTTGTGTGTTTACTCTTTTCGATAGCATCTATAAGATTTTGTGCAGATTTTTCTGCAAATCTTGGCAAGGCTAAAAGATCCTCTTTTTTCAGTTTATATAAATCAATAAAACTATTGATTAAACCTTTTGAGTAAAGAAGTTCTACATTCTTTTCACCAAGACCTTCTACATCCATAGCTCCTCTCGATGCAAAATGTCTAATCTTCTCTTTCACCTGTGCGGGGCAGTTCAATCCTATACATCTAACAGCTACTTCACCTTCTTCTCTCACTACTTTTGCCCCGCATACGGGACATTTTTCAGGGATTGGGAAAGATTTTTCTCTACCCGTCCTTTTTTCTTTTATTACCATAACTACATGTGGAATAACATCCCCTGCTCTTTCTACTACAACGGTATCACCAACTCTAATGTCCTTCCTCTCTATTTCATCCCAATTATGTAATGTAGAACGCGAAACAGTTACACCCCCGATCCTTACAGGTTCAAGCATAGCTACGGGTGTAATTACACCTGTCCTTCCGACACTGGGAATAATCTCTTTGATTTTTGTAGTTCCCTGATGAGCAGGAAATTTATAAGCTATAGCCCATCTCGGTTCCCTGGTCTTAATTCCGAGGGTCTTTTGTAAACTAAAGTCATTTACTTTAATAACGGCTCCGTCTGTTTCAAATGGAAAATTTCTTCGTTTTTCTTCAATTTCCTTAACGGCTTCTATAACCTTTCCTACACCTTTAACGAGCCTTATAATGGGCGGAACAGGGAATCTTGCCTTCTCAAGCCATTTTATAAGTTCCCATTGGTTTTTAAATTCTTTACCTTTTACAAAGCCTATACCGTAGCACGACAGATGTAACTTTCGAGAAGCTGTTATAGAGGGATCCAATTGTCTTACCGAGCCAGCAGCAGCATTTCTTGGATTAGCAAAAAGCGGTTCACCCTTCTGCTCTTTTTCCTTGTTAAGTTTTTCAAAATCTTCGATATTCATGTAGACTTCTCCACGCACATCTATAACTTCTGGTATTTCAGAAACTCCTTCGATTTTTAAAGGCACAGACTTTATTGTCCTTATGTTCTGTGTTACATCTTCACCTTCGTAGCCATCACCTCTTGTAGATGCTCTCGATAAAAGGCCATTCCTATAAGTCAATTCAATAGCAAGACCATCATACTTTGGTTCGACTGTATATTCAACATCATCATTAGAACCAATGAATCTTTTTATCCTTTTGTCGAACTCTGCGATTTCATCATAAGAAAAGGCATTATCCAGCGATAGCATAGGCTCGGTATGTTTAACCTTTTCAAATTTGTCGAGCGGGGGTGCGCCAACCCTTTGCGTAGGTGAATCTGGCAGGACATATTTATATTTATCTTCGAGTTCCTTTAAGTGCCGATAAAGCTTGTCATATTCTTCATCTGAGATGACAGGTGAATCTAAAACATAATATCTGTAGCAATGATAATTGAGCTCCTTAACAAGTCTTTCTATCTCCTTTTTTATATCTTCAGGTATAACATCTTTCATTTAGACATCCCTTTTACTATCTCGATCAAAAACATTAATGCTAAAAGAGAGGCTTTTTCTTTATTTTCTTCCCTATTTCCCTTGAGCCTTAATTCTTTTATAAATGTCTTTCCTTTCTTACTTACTGCTGTATAAATAAGGCCTTTATCTTTATCTTCGAGAACATCAGGCCCGAGGTTACCTGTTGTAGAAAGTGTGAAATCAGTATTAGTTAACATCCTTGTCTTTTCAGCCATTTCCTTTGCCGTTTCTTTGCTTACTAATCCGTATTTTTTAATCGTCTCAGGCGATACACCTAAAATCTTCCTTTTTGCTTCTGCAGAATATGAAACGATACCGGCTTCAAAAAAGTTACTGGCTCCCGGGAAATTTGTTAAATAATGACTTATGAGTCCGCCAGTACAGGATTCGGCAACTGCAAGGGTTAACTTTTTTGTCTTAAAAAGTTCATGAATTGTTTCTACAGTTTTTAATATCTCTTCATCCAAGCTCATAAAGATAAATATCTTACCTCACTACTGTCCGCTTAAAATAGAGACTGTTGCGCGTCAGGTTCTCTAACTTTAT
>CAYOJI010000004.1:0-44760 GCA_964404225.1 uncultured Nitrospiraceae bacterium | reverse complement strand
TTTTTGCTACTATTGATAAAATGAAGCAAAAATTCTTAGAAAGAGGTCTTGATCTTATAGATTTAAGTATAGGGGATCCTGACATGCCTACTCCTAAACACATAGTTGATGCGATGAAAATAGCAGTTGAAAATCCTATCAATCATCGTTATCCCTCTTATGAAGGCATGCTTTCGTATAGAGAAGCAGTAGCAAACTGGTATAAAAAAAGGTTTAATGTGAAACTTGACCCACAATCAGAAGTACTTTCTCTAATAGGCTCGAAGGAGGGCATAGGTCATATTCCCCTCGCTTTTGTTAATCCCGGAGAGATCGTTCTCGTCCCTTCTCCTGGCTATCCTGTATATTCAATTGGAACTTTATTTGCAGGTGGCAAAAGCTTTATAATGCCTCTCGAGGAAGAAAATAATTATCTTCCTGATCTGAATAGTATTCCTAAAAAAATATTAAATAATGCAAAACTCATGTTCTTGAATTATCCAAACAATCCTACCTCTGCAATAGCAACACGAGAATTTTTTAAAGAAGCCATAGAAATTGCTATGAAGTATAAAATTATCATATGTCATGATGCTTCATATACTGAAATCTATTACGATAGAAAGCCAATTAGCTTTATGCAAATACCAGGTGCAAAAGACGTAGGGATAGAATTCCATTCTCTATCAAAGACATTTAACATGACAGGCTGGAGAATAGGGTTTGCTGTGGGGAACAAAAATGTTCTTTCAGGGCTTGGCAAGATAAAAACGAACCTCGATTCAGGAGTTTTTCAAGCTATTCAGGAAGCGGCGATCGTTGCCCTTCAGACAAAAGATAATATTCTCTCTGAGATTAGAAAAAATTATCTTGAGAGGCGGGATATCCTTTATAATGGACTGAAGAAACTTGGTATGATTACCACAAAACCAAGGGCAACCTTTTATCTATGGGCTAAAGTTCCCTCAAATTTCAATTCCATGGCTTTTACAACTTATATACTTGAAAAAGCAGGTGTTCTTGTTACTCCGGGGAATGGATTTGGGGAATCAGGTGAGGGTTACGTAAGATTCGCCCTTACAGCTTCAAAAGAAAGAATTTCTGAAGCTGTTGAACGGTTAAAAAGTATTTTATAGGTCTTATAGATAGTATGAATGTCTATAGTTTATCTTAGCATCGGCTCTAATCTTGGTAATAAGAAAGAGAATTGCCTTCGTGCGATAGAACTCCTTGAAAAAAAGGGAATAAAAATCAGAAAAAAATCATCATTATATGAAACAAAGCCATGGGGTATCAAAAATCAGCCTTTGTTTTTGAACATGGCAATAGAAATAGAAACGGACCTCCAACCAGAGAAACTTCTAAAATTACTAAAAGACATAGAGATAAAACTTGGCAGAAAACGTACTATTAAATGGGGGCCACGGATAATAGACCTTGATATTTTACTATTTAATGATATAATAGTAGATAAAAAAGACTTAAAAATCCCTCATCCTTTAATGCACAAAAGGGATTTTGTCTTGAAACCGTTGAGTGAAATTGCTCCTGAGATATATCATCCCCTATTAAAGTGTAGGATAGATGAGCTTTTACAGCAGTGTGCGTGTGAATAGCAATGGAATGGTTTGATATTGATATTATCTCTTCTGTTCAAAATCAACTTGCGAACCTTTCAGGTTTTTATCTCTCGCTTTATGGCGAAAAAGGAAAGTTAATTCTACCCCCGGTAAAAGAAAATAAGCTTCTTTCAGCCATAAGGTCTTCTGCAAAAGGACGCGATGAGTACAACGAATTTATAAAGAAAAATATTGAAATAATGTTTTTCAGAAATGATATTTCTTTATTTAAAGATCCATTTGGAATGTATCATTTCTTTGCACCACTAAGGATTGATAAAAACACCTTTACAATAGTAGGTGGAGGTCTATTTATTAAGACAGAAGATTTTGAAGACTTCTGCAAAAAAGACCTTCAAAGCTATGGCATTTATCCTCAAATTTTACAATTCCCTGATAAGCAAAGTTTTCTCAGAAACCGCGAGGAAATCCTTGATTATGCTACTCGTATTCGCTCTATCTTCAATATCGTTTTAAGAGATAATTACAAAAGTAATATAAATGAAAAGCGTTATAGACTGGCAAAAACTATACTTGGCTTAATATCCGATATAAAGGTAGATAAACGAGAAGAAGAGATATATGAAATTTTAACAGACACTATGCTTTTTCTTTTTAATGTAGATAGTCTTTCTATAATGCATAAAGAGCAAAATCTATTCATTCCCCAAAAAATAGTCGGTAGATTGGGAGATAAGATTAGGAATGTATCTTTAAACATTACAGGAATAATTTCAGAAGTTATAGAAAAGCAGAAACCTGTATACACCGATAATATTCTTGAGATACTCAAGCTCGGTTTTAACGAAGAAGTAACATCTATTCATGTATTTCCTATAATACAACAAGAAAAGGTAACTACTTTATTAATCATTTTCAATACTGAAATTAATTCGGAGGATGTATTAATTATTAATGAAATATGTAAAATTACAGGATTTATTTTTAGGGTTATAGATTTGCAACTTCTTTGCAATAAATATCTCGAGGAAATAAATTCTTTTAATGCAGTAGCTGAACGTCTTAACCCAATACGGGAACCCGAAATCTTATATGAAACCATACTTGACGCATCGGTGCATCTTGCAAATGCCGAAAGAGGTTCTTTAATGCTATCTGAAGACAATACATCCTATTTAACAATTAAGGCTGCCAAAGGAATAAATAAAAGATTGTTAAGTGAGATTAAAATTAGGTCTGGTGAAGGGATAGCAGGTTGGGTTTTTAAAGAAGGTGTTGCACTAAGGGTTGAAGATATAGAAAAGAACGAAACAATTATTTCAAGAAAAAAACCTAAATACAGAACAGGTTCTTTTATAAGTATTCCTCTTAAGATTGGCAAAAAAATAATAGGCGTGCTTAATCTGTCCGACAAAATAACAGGGGATGTATTTTCAGAAGAAGATATGATTTTAATGAAATCTTTTGCATCTTATGCATCGATTGCACTGGAGCGATCTACTTATTACAATTTAGTAAGTCATCTAAGAGAGCTATCGATCACAGACTCTCTTACAGGGCTATTTAACAGGAGATACTTTGAAGAAAGATTTTTTGAAGAGTTACATCGTTCAGAACGTCATAATTTGACTTTTTCACTTGCTATGATTGACATAGATGATTTTAAGGTCTTTAATGATTCAGAAGGTCACCTTGCTGGAGACGAAATTTTAAAAAATATAGCAAATATTACTAAAGAATGTTTGAGGGTCAGTGATGTCCTCGCAAGATTCGGTGGCGAAGAGTTTACCGTTATAATGCCGCAGACCGATAAAGATGAAGCATTTCTTGTAGCTGAAAGAATAAGGCAATCTATAAAACAGCAGATTCCTAAGTTCTGGAGTTCTTTTCCAAAAGATACTATTACAGTAACTATAGGAATTGCGGCGTATCCATATGATGGCAAAGAAATAAAGGAGCTTATAAGATGCGCTGACAAAGCCCTTTATAGAGGAAAGATGGAAGGCAAAGACCAAACTGTTTTGTGGAATAAAGATTAACCCAAAAAAACATTATGCAGACGAATCATATCTTCTTACAAACTCTCCGAAATTCTTCAATAATTTTAAGCCCATTTCCTGGCTTTTCTCTGGATGAAACTGGGTTGCAAAGATATTATCCTTCCAGATCATTGAAGTAAAAGTTATTCCGTAATCCGTCGTGCCAGCTATAATATCTTTATTTTGAGAATTAACATAAAAAGAGTGTACAAAATAAAAAAAGGTTTCATCACTTATCCCCTCAAAAATAGGCGGCTTCTTTAGAAGTTTTACTGAATTCCATCCCATATGTGGAACCTTAAGGTCAATCTGAAATCTAATAACCTTACCTTTAAAGATGTCAAATCCTCTGTAAATCCCAAATTCCTCAGACTCTGTGAATAAAACCTGTAGGCCAAGACATATTCCCAGATAAGGCTTGCCTTTTTTTATTGATCTCAAGATGGATTCTAAAAGTCCTTTTTCTTCAAGATTTCTCATACAGTCTTTGAAAGCTCCGACACCCGGTAATACAATACCATTAGCATTCTCTAATGACTTTGCTTCAGAAACAACTTTCGCTATTATCCCTACCTTTAAAAAGGCCTTCTCTACACTACGAAGATTTCCCATACCATAGTCTACTATTGCAATCATATCTTACCTCAATGTTCTAAATTAAGCCATTTTTTAAGGGTTTCAATTTCTTTATCTGATAACTGTAATGCGGCAAGGGGCCTACCGCTCGAAATAATCTCTTCTATCTTCCCCACTTCTGTTCTTAAAATCCCATATTTATCAGCAAACATTTGGAGATTTTCCTGCATTATTGGAAGAACTGATTTCATATCAGACGCCGCCTTTTCAAATTCATTTAAACGTATATAGGCTGTCGACCTTGCAAATTTAGCTGTAAAAAGGTCTGGTTTTAATTCTAATGCTCTTGTAAAATCAGCAACTGCCTTTTGATAATCTTCTTTAGCCATAAATACCAATCCCCGATAATAAAATGCCCTCGCACTCTCATTATTGATTTCAATTGCACTGTTTAAATCTTCAATCGCCTTATCATTTTCCTTTAATCGAAGGAAGGCAACGGCTCGGCTTAAATGCACTATGTATGGATTTGCACCTGCTTCAAGTGCTTTTGTAAAGGCTTCTATACACTCTCTATCCTTCCCTTCGACGAAAAGTAATTGTGCCTGACCAAGTAACTGTTCAGCATCCATAAAATTATCCTCCTATAAAATCTACAAATAATAGAGTGTTTCATCCCTTTCCGGTGGTTTTTTCTTTGCCTTTTGACGTACTTTTGAAGGCATGTTGAATATTTCTTCCTCGCTCAGAAGGTCTTCCATTTCTTCCTCAATCTTATCAGGGTCATCTCCTGCTTCAAGCCTTCTGAGCACTTCTTCGAAACCACTGCCAGGGTTTAATCCTGTAATCTCAAATAATTTCCGCGTAAGTTGAGCAGCCTGTTTTGGATCATCTTCATTAATATTTGCCTCTCGTTCGAGTAGGTGTAAAGCCTTAGAAAGTTTTCCCTCATCAATATCTGGCAATTTAACCCCATTATCTTCTTTTATCCCTTTCACAAATGAAAACCTTGATATAAGTCTTTCTATAGGACCCTTTTTACACTTTGGACACATAGGTCTTTTTTCTGTATTTACTCGACTTGAGAAAAAATTAAATATAGTATTACAGTCTTCACAATAAAATTCATAAATAGGCATAGCAATTACCTCCTTTAAGCTATACCTCCGAATTAATAATTTAATTTATTCTACACATTTAAATCTAATTTTGCCATTGACAGTATAATCAAAAGGTTGTAGATTATATTTGCATTTTTATATTTTAATATCAGAATTAAAATTCAGGAGGATAAACATGCAAAATAAAAGCGATTTTAAATCTAAATGGGAAATAGCAAATGATCCTGATACACCCACTGAAACACTCGACGCATTATCTGGAGATGTTGATTGGTTAATCAGAAGCGCTGTCGCAAAAAACCGTAACACCTCAAAAGACACCTTGAGAAAATTAGCAAAAGATGATGAACCTGTTGTAAGACAGGGCGTCGCTCTCAACCCCAATACACCTGAAGATGTGCTTGATAAATTAGCTGACGATGATGACATAATGGTAAGGATTATTCTATCCAAAAATCCTCATGCAAAGATAGAAACGGTATACAAATTAGTTGAAGATTGTTTTACAGTAAGCAAAAGTGCCATCGAATCAGGAAGGGTATAATCAGAACCCTTTAAAAATCTTTGCAAGACTTTCTCCGCAACATGGATTAGGAATTCATTAAAATATCCAAAATGTTGGATGTTGTTTTAAACCACTACATTACTGTCCAAAATAAATATTTCAAACTTTCATAAAGTAAGAGATATGGCTCGATTTCAGAAGCAAAATCACGGGTAACCTCGATGAGGCTGGAGTCGAAGCGGAAGCCTCAGTTAATGAATTATGAATAGACATTATAGTCAGATAAAGTTATTAACATAGAAAAAGGTAGTTTATTTTGCTTATGAAATTGAGCCATATCTATTTTTTAAAATATTTTGGACAGTAATGAAACCACTATTTATGTGCATAAAAAGTAAAAACTCCAAGTCTATCTCCAAATAAAATTATACCCGAAACTCACTATTAAGTCGTTGACATGCCTTGATTTTACTTGATATACTCGATTAAAGTTATAAACCTTGAGGAGTTCAGACCTTTATGAGTCTTGTTGGACGGCTTGAAGATCTTGCCTTAGCCGATATTTTTCAGATATTAAGCATCGGAAAAAAAACTGGCACACTTGTCCTTTGGGGTAGTTATGGGCATGCAATAGTTGTTTTTAAAAATGGACTTGTGGTAAGGGCAGAGACCGATAATCTTGAAACCACTCTTGGTGAAGACCTTTTAAGTAATGGGATCATAAAAGATACTATTTTTAGTCTCGCAAAAGAAGTAAAAAAAAAGTTGCCCACAAAGTCAATACCTGAGATTTTGTTGGAACTTGGTTCTATAAATAAAGAAAACCTTGAAAAAATAACAAAAAAAAGAATTGAAAAAGTTGTTTATCAACTTCTTCTGTGGCAGGATGGCTCTTTCCAGTTCGAACCTGAAGATACAAATCCAGAAGGAAAAGTAAATCTATCTGATTTTGGGTGGGAGCTTTCAAAGGGAATGAGCCCTGAATACCTTTTAATGGAAGGAGCAAGGGTACATGATGAGGCTTCTCAAACCACCTCAATTATTACAGAAGAACTAGGTGAAGTAGAGGAAGATGAAACTTCATGGGAAGAAGACTGGGAAACACAGACACAGATAAAAAGAAAAGATATATCTTCTTTAAAGGCACTAACACAAGAACTCAGGTTCCCAAACTCAACTTCAGAGATAACTTTACTTATACTTAGATTCGCAAGCGAGATTTTCCAAAGAGGTATCTTATTTATGGTTGGAGACGATGAAATCGTGGGACTCGGACAGTTTGGACTTGATATTGAATCACCTGATGAAAAAATTAGAGGGATTATACTTCCATATGAAGAAAGCAATTTTCTCAAAAAGGTTATATCTGAAAAAAGACCCTATAAAGGAGTAATCGAAAAGGACAAAATCACCGAAAAGTTGATGCATGAAATAGGAGAAAAATGGCCAGAAGAAATTGCTATTTTCCCTTTAATCGCCGAAAATAAGGTAGTAGCCCTTCTTTATTGTGATAATATGTCAACAGGAGAAAGGATAAAAGAAACAGAAGGACTCGAAATATTTATTGATCAAGCAGGTCTTGCACTTGAAAAATCTTTACTCCAAAGAAGGATCCTTGAGATGCAAAAAAGAAGCGAAACTTGATGTTTTTTTTAATTCAATCTGCTACAATTTAACCAAATGCATAATGAAAAAACAACTACAAAAACGATTCTCATAGTTGAAGATTCTGCAACAACAAGGGCATTAATAAGAGCGGTGATAGATGAACTTGGAGATTTTAATACCATAGAGGCAAGTACCGGCTTTGAAGCATTAAAACTTTTGCCTTTGCACGAATTTAATCTTGTTATAACGGACGTTAATATGCCCGACATAAACGGTTTAGAGCTTATAAGCTTTATCAAAAATCACCCAAGATATAATCACATTCCCTTAATTATTGTAAGCACAGAAAGAAGTGAAGAAGATACGAAAAAAGGAATAGCTTTAGGCGCAATGGCTTATATTACCAAACCTTTTAAAGCAAATGACCTACAGGAGGCTATAAAACAGGCAATAAAAATATGAGGGCATCTAAGAAGGAATTTATTGCAGAAGCAGAAGAAATTCTCTTTGAGTGCCAACAATTGCTGCTCGAAATTCAAGAAACATACCAGACATCTTTGAATCCTGATACAATTAATGCACTCTTTCGTTCAATTCATACCCTTAAGGGACTCTCGGGGCTTTTTGGAAATCAGGGAATAACCGATTTAAGTCATTCGCTTGAATCCTTATTAGACGATATAAGACTTGGTAAAATAAATGTATCTGAAGAGGTTGTAAACTTTCTTTTTAAAAACCTGGATATCCTAAATTTGGCTGTAAATGGAGTAAAAGAGGATAAAGAATTCGATTTAAAAGACAGTATAAATGATATAAAAACATTCAGAGAATCTCTCAAAGGAAGTGATAGCGGACCTGATATTAAGGGTTTAATAGATGCCTCGATCTTAAAGGTTCTCTCCGAATATGAAGAACACAGGCTTAAAGCAAACATAAAAAATGGTGTCGGTATATATATTCTAAAAGCCATTTTTGAACTTTCAAATTTTGACACATCCCTTGACCATCTTATAAAAAAGATCAAATCCGAAGGTGAACTTATCTCAACACTTCCTGTTGCTTCTGAAGTACCCGAGGGTCATATTGGGTTCAATCTTATTTTCGCAAGTAATAAGCGGTTAAATGAACTTAATAAAGAGTTATCTAACAATATCGAAGTTCTTGTATCTCCAAAACAAAAAACACCAATAGCTGACAGAAAACTGGAACAATCCCTCAAAACTCAAACATCTACGGTGAGAGTAGATATTGACAAACTTGATAGAATCTTAAACACAATTGGGGAACTTACACTTGCCAAAGATGCTGTAAGGAGAATTGGCATAGAACTATCAGAGGTTCATATATATTCTCCTTTTATTCGCGATATACACAAAATCTCCCAAACGCTTGAAAGGAAACTTTCTGAATTGCAGGAAGAAGTCCTTTCAATAAGGATGATCCCAATTGGTCAGATATTTTCGAGACTCGCTCAAGTAATAAGGCGTTATTCAAGAGAAATGGGCAAGGAAATAGATATAACACTTTACGGAGAAGATACCGAACTTGATAAATCACTTGCTGAAGAGATTGTTGATCCCCTTATGCATATGGTAAGGAATTCTATTGACCACGGGATAGAACCTATTGAAGAACGGGTTGCTAAAGGTAAAAAGGAATGTGGAAACATTATCTTAAAAGCATTCCAAAAGGGAAATTATATTGTAATTGAAGTTATAGATGACGGAAGAGGGATTGACATCGAAAAAATTAGGAAAAAAGCGATAGAAAAGAATTTGATTGAACCAACTGCTGTCCTCGAAGAGCGAGAATTAATTAATTTTATTTTTGCACCGGGTTTCAGTACAAAAGAGGTAGCTAGTGAAATATCAGGTAGAGGTGTTGGTCTTGATGTAGTAAAGGAAAAGCTATCTTCACTCGGAGGGTTTACAGACGTCTATTCTAAGAAAGGAGAAGGCACAACCTTCATACTTACATTACCTATAACCCTTGCAATAATAAAATCCCTGATTGTAAAAGTCGGCAATGATAAATTTGCCCTCCCTCTAACAGCAATCTCAGAGACCGTGGCTATAGAACGTAAAGATATTCAAACTATTGAGTGGAAGGATGTTTATTATATCAGGGGTGAAATGTTACCCATTATAAGTTTAGCGAAGGTATTCGATATCGAAAGTAAAAAGAGCGATTTGTCTTTTGCAGTAGTGGTTGGTTTTGGCAAAAGAAAAATAGGACTCCTTGTCGATGAGATCCTTGAACAACAAGAGATTGTTATAAAATCTTTAGGTGATTATCTAAAAGGATTAAGTGGGTTTGCAGGGGCTGCAGAGATAGGAAGACACGAGGTCATACTCGTTTTAGATATCGAATCAATTATAGAAAAATCTTTGGCAAGACAGGAAGGTCATTCATATGTATGAAAAGTTCTATAAATTAAAATCACGACCTTTCAGTAAGACGCCGGATCCAAAATTTCTTTATTTAAGTAAAAAACATGAGGAGGCATTAGCCAGACTTCAATATGCGGTTGAAGAAAGAGATTTAATCCTGCTTACAGGAGAAGTGGGTAGTGGGAAAACCACCTTAACAAGGGCTTTAACTAACTCTCTTGGTGAAAAATATAGGGTAATATTAATAATTAATCCCCGACTTACACCTGTACAATTTTTGAGGACGATTGCGAAACGTTTTGGATTAGATATCCCTTACAATTTTAAAGATAGCCTTCTCGATACAATTTACGAAAGGGTCTATAAAGACTACGAAGATGGTATAACGCCTGTAATTATCATCGATGAAGCGCAACTTATCCCGAGTAAAGAAACCTTTGAAGAAATAAGACTCCTCACTAATTTTCAGCTTGACACAACAAATCTTCTCAGTCTAATACTTGTAGGACAACCCGATTTAAGGAAAAGATTAAATCATAAGGCATATCTGCCATTAAAACAAAGAATAGGGCTATTCTATCATCTTGGGCCATTGGAAGAAAGCGAAATAAAAGGATATGTAGAGCATAGACTAAGGGTATCAGGGCTTGAGGAACCTCTATTTACAGATGGAGCTTTAAAAAAACTATATCAATACTCGGGTGGTATCCCGAGGTTGATAAACAGTCTTGCATCTTCAGCACTCCTTGACGGTTTTGGGAAAGAAATGCGGATTATTGATGAGACTCTTATTAACGAAGCTGCAAGAGAATTGGGAATGAATGGATATAGCGAAAATTAGAAAAAAACTTAAAAAATCAGAAAAAGACGAATATCAATTAGAGACTGATAATAAAGAGATAGAAAAAATCGAGGTTAATACTCCAACACTACTTAATAAGAAGTCTGAACCTTTGACGGCAGAGGAGCATCCTTTACCTAAATCTGCGGAAATAATAGACAAACAAGAGGTCGTGGAGGAAGGAAAAAAATCTGAGGCCAAAGAAACTATAGAGGAGAAAACTGCTACAGAGGAAATAATAGAAATTCTATCTTTTAAATTATTGCAAGAAGATTTTGCATTTAAGATCTCTCAACTTGAAGAGATATTAAAGCCTCAACGTATAACAAAGGTTCCTAAAACACCTAAATA
This sequence comes from uncultured Nitrospiraceae bacterium, assembly GCA_964404225.1. Lineage (GTDB taxonomy): Bacteria > Nitrospirota > Thermodesulfovibrionia > Thermodesulfovibrionales > SM23-35 > Kmv42. The sequence goes on along the minus strand of CAYOJI010000004.1, from coordinate 33,770 downwards.
TCTTATGGGGATTACATCGCTTAGGGGAAAGGTTATTCCAGTTATCGACCTTAAATTAAAACTTTCTCTCACAGATAATCCTTCCACCATTGATCATAAAGGGAAGATACTTATTTTAAAGGGACCTAAAGGAAAAATAGGTGTTGCAGTAGACAGTGTGACAGGGGTTATGCGTCTTGAAAAGTCCGAGATCCAGCCCCCACCTTCTCATCTTACAGAAGCTGAATTAAGATTTATAGAGGGGGTAGCCATAATGAACAAACGTTTTGTCTCGATTATAAATATGGAGGAAATAACAGATATAAAATTACATAATATATAAAACAGGAAAGAAATTATATAAACCAAAGAGAATACTTATGAAAAAAATTCTGAAAAGTGTAAAAGAGAACCTCGAAATTAAATGTATTATATTCCTAACACTATTAATAATATCCGGCATCCTCTGGGCGTTTTTTATCTCAATTTTAAAAGAAGTTACTTTTATATCAAGGCTTTTATTACTGATTTTTGGCATATTACTATTAGTTTTCCTCTCCTATTTAGTTCTTAAAAAATTTTTTATCTCACCAATAAAATCTTTAGAAAAAGTAGTGCAAGCAATGGCAAACGGCAACTTCACTTTAACATCAAAAATCAATACAAATGACGAAATAGGAAGACTTGGAAAGGCTTTAAATGAATCCTTACGTTCTGTTGGAAATATACTTAAAAGAGTAAAAAGTGGTTCGGACCGAGTATTAGAAGTTGCTAAGAAAGTAGATGAGGAATTAAAAAATGTCTCAGAAAATACAAAAATCGAGGCCGAAGCAATAGCAAATATAGCTATTTCATTGGAACAAATGAATTCAGCATCGCAGGAAATTTCAATTAATACGGAGGACCTTGCTGCATCAACTGAAGAAAAGGCAGCTTCACTTGAAGAGATGGTCACAAGTATAAGCGAGGTTACAAACCTTGCAGAAGACCTTTCTCAGACGATTGATTCAACATCTGTTTCCATTGAAGAATTATCTTCAACTATTAAGGAAGTGGCTAATAAAGCAGAAGAACTTGCAGGTGCATCTGAAGAAACATTAGCCGCAACAGAAGAGATCTTATCATCAATAAAAGAGGTTGAACAGCGTGCAAAAGACTCTGCCATGCTCTCAGAAAAAGTCAAGATCGATGCATCAACTTTTGGAATAACATCTGTTGAAAAAACAATTGAAGGCATTCAGAACATTAAAGCAACATTTGATAAGACCGCAAATTTTATAAAAAAACTTAGTAGCAGATCAGAAGAAATTGGAAAGATTTTGAATGTAATTGATGATATAACCGAACAGACTACACTTCTTGCGTTAAATGCCGCGATACTGGCATCTCAGGCAGGAGAACACGGAAAAGGATTTTCTGTTGTTGCTGATGAAATAAAAGACCTTGCAGAAAGAACATCGCTTTCAACGCGTGAAATAGCCGACCTTATTCGAACAGTTCAGCAAGAGGTTAAAGATGCCACTTTTGCAATGGATGAAGGTCTTATTTCTGTCGAAGAGGGATTAAAGGTTGCAAGACACGCTGGTGATGCATTACGGAAAATAGTAGAAAGTTCAATACAATCTGCAGAAATGTCTCTTTCAATAGAACGCTCAACAGCAGAACAGGCAAAAACCACAAAATTAGTGTCGGATGCCATGGAACAAGTAAAAAATATGGTCTCACAGGTTGCAAAGGCTACTTCTGAACAGAGCAAAGGTGCCCGTTTACTAACCACTGCAACTGAAAAAATGAGAGATGTTGCTAATCATGTTAAATCTGCTACAGCAGAACAACTTATAAATATCAAGGAGATATCAAAATCTATAGAAGTTGTTTCGGAAAGAAGTCGTCTTATTGCTAAAGCAGTAAATGAACAAAGATACGGATCTAAACAGATATTTGACTCTATAGAAAAAATTAAAAATATACCTAAAAATACTATAGATACCATAACGCTCATAAATCAGTCATTGAAAGGTTTACTAAATAATGTTGAACTTTTATCTAAAGAGATTAAATCAATCAAGTTGTATGAAGATGATCTAAGCACAGAAATTATCAAATTTGGCATCGAGCCTGTGGATATCTCACCTCTTGAAATAGCAAAAAGATTCACACCCCTCGTTGATTTTTTAAAAAAGGTGACGGGAAAATACTTTGAAATAAAAGCATATTCAGATCATAAAGGTATTTTAAGGGATTTAGGTCAGAAGGGCTCACAGATATGTTTTATGTCACCAACTACATTCGTTGAAGCGAATAATAAATACGGCGTTGAGGCTATTGCAAAGGTTTTAATAGATGGTAAATCGAATCTCCGCTCTGTTATCATTTCTAAGAATAATGGAAAGATTAATTCTATAGAGGATATTAAGGGATGCAATTTTGCTTTTGGAGATTCACATTCACTTTCTTGTCATATTGCTCCACGAATCATAATGCTTGAAGCGGGGATAGATCTAAACGATTTATTACACTACCGATATCTTGACTCACAAATAGCAATTATAGATGGTATTTTAAAAGGTGAATTTGATGCAGGTGCTGTATCAGAAGATATTGCATACAGCTATAAAGATAAAGGAATCAAGTTCATAAAATTTTCTGAAAATATACCCACACCGTGCATTTGTATCAGCAAGATATTCCCTGAGAATTACAAAACCTCCATAAAAAAGGCTTTAATATCGCTGACTGATAAAACATACGAGGGCTCCCATATTCTGAGCTCTATATCAAAACATTATAGAGCCTTTGTAGAAGCATCTGATTCTGACTATGCAAATGTAAGAGTCATGATGAAAAGATTGAATATGATTTAAGAAATACTTATATGGATAAAGAAAAAAATCTAAAGTTTGTAATATTTAATATCGGTGAAGAAATTTTCGGAATAGAGGTATATAAGGTTGTTGAGATTATTAGCCCGCAAAAGGTTTACTCCATACCGGAGCTTCCTGATTTCCTTGCGGGCGTTATCAATGTAAGAGAAGAAGTCATACCACTCCTTGATCTTAGAAAAAGATTTGGTGTCAAATCATCTGATAGCGAAGCACCTATTATAATAGTTAAATACGACAGTGAAAAAATTGCGCTACTTGTTGGAGAGATAAAAGAAATTGTATCACTTTCAAATAAAGAAATAACAAGCCCACCAATGATATTTAAGGGGTTAAAAAGAAAATATCTTGCAGGAATTGGTAAAAAAGATGATCGTATAATAATCCTCCTTAACATAGATGATCTTCTGACCTCTGAAGAAAAAATAATCCTAAAAGAATCTGAAGGTATTTTTGATGAAAATGCAAAAACTGAAAAAACTACTTAACGATAGTGATGTTGAAATAAGAAGAGGGGCTGTTGAAACCATAAGAGGTAAATCTGACAGCAAATATGTAAGCCTACTATTGAACGCTTTAAAAGATCCGAGCTGGAGAATTAGGAATACCGCGATTGATATCTTGCTTGAAGAATATCCTGTTGAATCTTATATAGAAGGATTAATCGAGCTTTTATATTGTGAGGATAATGCAGGTGCAAGAAATTCAGCTATAGAAGCTCTTATTAAGTTAAATAAAAAGGTAACGCCTTATTTAATCAAGGCTTTTGATACGACAAATCGTGATGTAAGAAAATTTATTATAGATATACTTGGAGAATTTAAGGATGAAAGATCTTTCCCGCTAATACTCGACGCCATAAAAGATGAAGATGAAAATGTGAGGGCTACTGCAATTGAACACATAGGTAAAATAGGAACCCCTGCTTTTGTAGACATTCTAATAGAAATTATCGAAAGCGGAGACTTATGGACTGCATATCCAGCAACAGATGCACTTGGTAGGATAGGAAATAAAAAGGCTATACCTATTTTAATAAAGACGCTTGATAAAAAAACTTTAAGAGTTCCTGCAATAAAATCTCTCAGTCTTATCTCAGAGCCTAATACCTTACGATATATTATCCCTTTTATGAAAGATCCTTCAAAGACTGTTCAAGAAGAAACCCTTCTTGCTATAGGGAGATTTTATCATAATGGCGTTAGTGAAGATCTTATAACAAATGAGATTAAAAGGATTATTGGGGACGAAGCCATAGAAATTCTCACCAATCATATATGGTCAAAAAAACCTGAAGTAAAAATATCCGCCATTTTAATTCTTGGGCTCTTGAAAGATATAAGGGCATTTAATCCCCTTCTTGAAATCTCACAAGAAGAAAATTTCATTGAAGATGTAAAAAGGGCTTTTATATTTATTGGTAAAGATAACCCCGAATCTTTAATCGAACTCTTTAATACAGATGATATCTACAAAAAGCGCTTTATTTGTGAAATTGCAGGGAAGATCGCATCTCCTATTTACTATTCTTATTTTAAAGATTTTCTAAAAGACGGAGACGGACATATACGCACTATATCTGCCTTAGCTTTATCACGAATTGGTAATCCAGAAGCAATCGAACTAATAAAAGCACTTCTCACCGACCCTTATGAAGACGTTCAAGAAGCAGCTGTTGAGGCACTTTCAAATTTTGGCTCAAAATTAAATGTCAATGAATTCGTCTCAATGCTTAACTCTCAAAATCCAAATTTAAGAAAAAATGCCGCTCTGATACTTGGCAAAATAGGTGCTTTGGAAGCAGTTCCTTCACTCGGTTTTGCATTGAAGGATGGAGAGGTAGCTGTAAGAAAAGCATGTATCAAAGCTTTTTCAATGTTAAAAACAGAAGAATCTATTAAATTTTTGATTCATGCCTTAACAGATGAGGATCCACAAATAAGAATATGTTCAGCCCTTGGTCTTGGACAAATAGGTGGTGACAAAGTCTTTCATGCACTTTCCCTTTTAATTACTGATAAAGATGATTCAGTCAGAGCTGCTGTAGCAAAGGCCTTCGGCATGCTAAAAGATTCAAGGGTAGTTGAACCTCTTGTGAATCTACTTTCTGATAAAAATGGTTTTGTTGTCACTACAGCAATTGAATCATTAAGTATTATAGGAGATAAGCAATCACTTTCTGCTTTAATAAGAATGCTCTCACACGAAGATAAGGAAATAAGAAGGACAGCGATAAAGGCACTTTCCTCATTTAATAATATTGAGGATTATCTTGTTTGCTTCCTGAGAGACCCAGATTGGGCAACAAGAAAGGCTGCGGTTGAAGTTCTAAGTAAAAGTTCAAAGAGACATATAAGAAAAGAATTGCAAAAGCTTTACGAGACCGAAGAAGACCCTGTCGTAAAAGCAGTGGTCGAGAATAGCATCAAAGAAGTCGATAGTCAATAGTCACTGGTCAACGGTCATCAAATTAAAATATTGACTATTGATTAATGACTAAGAAAGAAACAAATGTTCGAAAAAGAAGAGACAATACCTTTAGAAATAGATGTATTCAGACTTTTAAGAGATTTAATACGTGATTATTGTGGGATATATTTCGATGATGACTCGAGGTATCTTCTTGAAAAGAGACTTTCAAGAAGGGTAAGGAATCATCACTTTAGTAACTTCAGAGATTATTATAGATTTTTACTTTATGATAAAAATAAAGACGAAGAACTTAATTCAATAATAGATATACTGACCGTAAATGAAACTTATTTTTTTAGAGAAGAAAACCAACTTAAGACATTTAGTGAAGAGATATTACCAGAACTCAGCAAATCAAAAAAAAATAAAAGACAGTTAAAGATATGGTCAGCGGGTTGTTCCACAGGAGAGGAGCCATATACTATTGCAATGCTTATTATAGAAAAAGGATATTTTAAAGGGTGGGATATAGAAATATTCGGCAGCGATATTAACCATCGCGTTCTTCAAATTGCAAGAAACGGTATATATAAAAAAAACTCATTTAGAAATACAGACAATTTTTATATAAAAAAATATTTTACGGAGGAAAATGAAATTTTCAGGATATCAGATATTGTTAAACAATATGTTAATTTCAGTCATCTAAACCTCCTCGATCCTGTTAAGACAAAAATTGTAGGTATTATGGATGTAATCTTTTGTAGAAATGTGTTAATTTACTTCGATAAACAATCGAGAAAAAAGGTAATAGACATGTTTTATGAAAGACTCGTAGAAGGAGGTTATTTACTTTTAGGACACGCTGAATCTTTGATAAACTTATCCACAGCCTTTACACTAAAACACTTTAAACACGATATGGTGTATCAAAAACCTTATAAAAAAAGTGTGAATATAAATGTCTAAAATTAAAGTTCTTATAGTTGACGATTCTGCTTATAGCAGACAGACTATCAAAAAAATCCTTGAGAAAGAAACGAACATTGAAGTTGTGGGTATATCTTCTAATGGTATAGATGCCATTAATAAAACCCTCGGTCTAAAGCCTGATCTCATAACCTTAGACCTTGAAATGCCTGACATGGATGGATTCAGCTTCCTTAGATGGGTGATGAAAAAGAATCCGACACCAGTAATAATAGTAAGTACATATTCAGATTCGAAAACCGTCTTTAAAGCACTCGAATTAGGTGCTGCTGATTTTGTGGCAAAACCTCTAAAATATAACCAAATTGAGATGTATAATATGACAAAGGATCTTATTAAAAAGGTGAGGGGCATAAAACAGCTTCGGATAGACAAACTCAGTCGGTCTCTTCAACTTTCAGAGGAAACAAAAATAAAAAAGCTAAGCCCTTACAAAAAAATATACCCTGTAGAAGCGGTTGCCATAGGGTCATCCACAGGTGGTCCAACAGCAATAAAATTAATTTTGTCAAGCCTACCTCATGACTTCTCCGCAGGAATTGCAATAAGTCAGCATATGCCCAAAGGGTTTACTGCATCATTTGCAGAGAGACTAAATAGTATTTCCAAGATAAAGGTTAAAGAAGCAAAAGATGGCGATACCTTAGAAAAAGGCAAGGCTCTTATATGTCCAGGGGGGTATCACATGCTTTTCAAGAAAAAAGGTAATAGGATCGTAGCAAATTTAAGGGAATCAAATAACGCCGACAAATACGTGCCATCGGTCGATATGATGATGAGTTCATTAGCTCAAATATATGGTCCAAAAACAATGGGTGTTATCCTTACAGGAATGGGGAATGATGGTGTTTCAGGAATGCTGGAAATTAAAAAGCAGGGAGGCTATACTATAGTAGAATCAGAGGAAACAGCAGTGGTGTATGGTATGCCATCAGAGGTTATAAAAGCAGGAGCTGCAGGTAGAGTTCTGCCTCTGTCAGAGATACCTGCTGAAATTATAAAATTGGCAACTGCTGAGAGTAGACTGGAGGATTAATGGAAAAAGAATTCAATATAACAAAAAAAGCTGATGAATTTCTTCAAATCTTTAAAAAAGGTGAAGAATTCACGAAAGAACTCATTAAAGAAAATGAAAGGCTGAGATTCAGGGTGGCACAACTTGAAGAGGCATTAGAAAAATCAGAGAAAGAGGAACGGATCAGAATATATGAAGAAAGAATAAAGATGCTCGAAGAAGAACTCAATTCTTTATTAGAAAGATATCGAAAGGTAGAAGAAGAAAACAAAGATTTTGCATCAAAATACGTTGAGGTGGAAGCAGAAAATAACAATCTCGCTAATTTGTATGTCGCAAGCTATCAGCTACATTCAACGCTTGATTTTAATGAAGTTTTAAAAATAGTCTTAGAAATAATTATTAATCTTATCGGAGCCGAAAAATTCGCAATCTTTCTCATGGATGATAAAACAAACGAACTTTTACCTGCGGCGTCAGAAGGCATTCTACTCGAGGAGCTTCCTAAAACGAAACTTGGAGAAGGCATTATAGGGAAAGTCGCTAAAGAGGGTGAGGGATATTTTTCAGAGTATATTGAACATTCTGAAGCTATCAATCCATTAAATCCCATTGTATGTATACCCTTAAAAATCAAAGAACATGTTATTGGGGTTATTTCTATATATACATTATTTATACAAAAAAAGTCATTCAGCAATATCGATTATGAACTATTTAATCTGCTCGCAGGACATGCTGCAACAGCAATATTTTCGTCTAAATTATATACACAATCTGAAAGAAAGCTTACTACTATTCAGAGTTTTCTTGAACTTTTAAAGGAAAAACCAAAAAAAATAGCTCATTAGAAAGGAGGACATATGCCCAACATTCTTGTTGTAGAAGATTCACCGACTATGAGGCAATTAATCGGGTTCGCTATAAAAAGGATACCTGCCGCAAAGATTATCGAGGCAACAGATGGTGTTGATGCATTAAAAAAATTATCCTCCGAAAAAATAGACATCATACTTGCTGATATAAATATGCCTATAATGGATGGCCTTAAACTGGTTAGTCTTGTACGAAACAACCCTTCTTATCAGCATATTCCTATAATTATGATTACGACGGAAGGTGCTGAAGAAGACAAAAAGAGAGCCCTCGACATAGGCGCTAATGCTTATTTAACAAAACCAATTCAAACACAGGAATTGATGAAACTCGTGAACAGCTTTCTTTCTTAACCCAAAAACGCCTTATTCGGTTAACAACCCTTTACATTTTAGACAAAAAAATCTTCCACTAAACCATGGTTCTTCATGGGAAAAATCAGGAATTAATTCCAACAAAAGGGTGTTACCGCATTTCTGACATTTCAGATTATCGAGTTTAAAATCTGAAGCAAGCCTTTTTGCATCATAAAGGTCATCTTTAATCTCCACAATATAACTTGTAATTTCCTGTAATTGTGGTCTTTGCTCTAATGTCTTTTTAATCTGTTCGATAACTTCATTCGGTTTAGTAGTTGCCTTTACAATATACCCCGCGGCTCCGAGGCTTAATGCCTTTTCTACTTCTTCGGGTTGACCTTTTGCAGAAAAAACTAAGACGGGTATATGGGATAGCTTTGGATCCGTTTTAATAACCTGTAAGACTTTATATCCGTCCATAACGGGCATCATAAGATCAAGCAATATAATATCTGGAATCTGATTAGAAAGTATTTTAATGGCTTCCATACCATTATCTGCTGTAATAACTGAAAATTGTTCTAACATCAGTTTGTTCCTATACAGTTGTTGAACGATCTTGGAATCTTCTACAAGTAATACCTTTTTTCTCATTTGCTTAAATTTTAGAGATGATTAGAGTTATCTTATTTAGAAAGGCCATGAATTAATTCTTTGATAAATTTTTTCTGTTCGTCGTTTAAATCAATAAATTCCAAACCCATTCCGATCCCTGGTTGAACATAGGCTACTCTAGCCTTAACTTTTATTTTATTTCCTTTAAATGGAATCGATAATTCCAAAACACTATCTTTCTCAAAAATCTGAATTGCAGAGATATAAATACCACCCTCACTTATATCCATGCTTGTACACATCTTTGTTCCATCAACGGTTATGTCTTCTCTGAATGAGAATCTCTCATATTTTCTATGTTCTACAATGTTCATCTTTCACATCAAATCAAAATTATTTATTGGAAACATACCCCTACTCTATAAAAATTGTCGTCTTTTTTAGAACACCATTTAACAATACATTTTTCCGGTATATCAAATATAGGGGGAAGATTAATCTTTAGTTCAACATCTGTTTTAATATGCATATCAGTATAAAAAGACAAACCTTCATCACTTAAATCATAAGTTATTGATTTTTTTGTTACGGTCACATCTGGAAAAGAAATAGTATAAATAACGGGTAGGTCAACCCGAAGCCTATAATGTGTTCTTCTTTCTTCCAACATGCTAAATAACCATCAAAATCTAAATTTTGGATGTCCTCGATATTACTCAATATTTCTCATATATTAAATAATTTGTCAATATAAAAATATTAATCATATTTATAATTTATAAATTTAATTTATTCGATTAAAATTCGACATTTTTATCTCAAATTTTGGTTCTGAATTATAAACCTTGCAACCTCTGGAGGAGCTAAAAATTCCCATTTACCTTTAATACCGCAATAAAAGGCTCCAACTTCTATATGCAACATTGATATACCACAATCCAATCTTTTTGGAATTTTATAAGTATCCTTTAAATTATCTACTGAAATGGTAATCCTCTTAGGTTCTACATAAAATCTCCACGGTTGCCTATTTACAGCAGAAGGGGCTAATCTCGCTGCTTCAAGGGATATCCTTATCCAATCAGGCCATTCTGATTCCTCCAAACCATTTACCAATTCAGAAAGCGGTTTTCTCTTATGGGTAATACCAAAGCCGGTCATAATCTTTTCTTCGAGAGAGAATTCATCCTTTGGGTACCCAAGTGGGGTTATAGCAAATACCTTTTCGTTTTCCTTTAAACCAATAATCGAGGCTACAACATCAGGTTTAAAAAAACCTCCTACCCAACAAGTACCAATACCTAAAGATGTTGCTTCTAAAATAATCCCTTCTCCAAGGTAACCGACCTTCTCCTGAACATTTGGATCTTCGGTGTTACCAATAAAAGCAACAAAAGCAGGGGCACCCTTAATTTTTCCATACTGAGCGATCGCACCTTTAAAAACCTTATCAACATATCCTGTGGAAATAACTGCACGAACGCTATCGAACGGTTTAAATTCACTACAAAAACTATTTAATCTTTCAAACAAATCTGAAGGAATATCTCTTGAATCAAATGAACGACGAGAACGCCGTATTTTTATTGCTTCATACCATCTCTTGTAATCTACAACCATCAATTTAACCCCAAAAATAGAATTAGAACAATGTAGATATTGTGTGGGTTAAATCATAACTTATTCAAAGGAAGGCATATTTCAGGAATTCTGTTTAATCTTTTTCCATTCGTACATCGATTTATCACCCTGTGAAAGAAGCTCATCTATTGAACACGGATTTTCAGGATCATAATAAGCAAAGCCTGCACTTAATGAGAGTTTATATTTATTATTGCTTTCAAGATTGTACAACTCTATAGCCCTATTTAACCTTTCGAGGATTAACTCAACCCTGTCTCCCTCCGATCCAACTGGGATAACCACAAATTCATCACCTCCTATACGTGCTATAATATCTGATTCTCTATAATTCTTTTTTAGTATATTTGCAATATCGATTAATGCCTTGTCCCCTTCAAGGTGTCCCCATGTATCATTAATCTGTTTAAGATTGTCGAGATCTGCATAAAGCATAAACATGCCCTTTTTTTGTCGTTTAGCAACCTTAAAGAGATGTTCTACCAAAGTGAAAAAACCTCTACGATTATAAAGACCGGTTAGATAATCTCGAAATAAAAGATTCTTTAATTCCTCCTGTTGTCTAACATGTCTTATTCTTGCGTTTATTTCTTTTAACGTAAATGGCTTTTTGATAAAATCTGACGCACCGGATTCTATTGCTTTATCATATGAAAAATCCTCTACAAAACCAGTCATTACAATGACAGCAATATTAGGTTTAAGATTCTTTACCTTTTTTACAAGATCAAGTCCATTCATATCTCGAAGTCGGATATCGACTATCATAAGATCAAAAAAATTCTTATTGATAATCTCTAAAACCTCAGCACTACTTTTGACCGCAGTAACATGATAACCGTATAAAGAAAGGCCATTTTTAAGCATATCAAGCAATGTCTCATCATCGTCAACAATAAGTAGTAAGCCATTTTCTTTCATTATATGCTCCTATTTTATTAAATTATAACAAAATTTATTTCAGGGTATTAACAGAAAATAATCATTAATGCTTAAATGCCCTTTGCCCTGTAAAAACCATTGTAACCTTTGGATTAGCTTCATTACATGCTAAGATAGATTCGAAATCCCTTTCGGAGCCACCTGGTTGAACTATTGCAGTTATCCCCTCCTTAATACCAACATCAACCGCGTCTCTAAATGGGAAAAATGCATCGGAAACCATGACAGCACCGATAAGACCCCCTTTATTCTTTTTCGTCTCTTCATCTATCTCGAGAATCGCATCTTTCTGCCTTTTTCCATTTTTAACATCTAATTCCAATGTCTTATAAGGTATTCCATACTTTTTAAAACATAATGCATCCGCATATTTTGTATATGCCTTGAAAACAGCTATCTCAGCAACACCTACCCTGTCTTGTTCACCCGTTCCAATACCTACTGTAACTCCATCTTTTACATATATGACCGAGTTTGAAGTTACACCTTGTTCTACATTCCATCCAAAAAGCATATCCTCATATTCTTTTTCGGTTGGCATTCTCTCTATCACATATTCTTTACCCTGGTATATTGCCTTTGCAGGTAAAAAATCTTCTTTTGAATTTATTCTATTTATTGGAGATTGTTGCACGATAATACCTCCGTCCATTAATGACTTGAAATCAACATATCGCAAGGTTTTATAACGTTCTAATTGATATATTTTATTAATCCTTATAATTCTCAAATTTTTTCTTTTAGCGAGTATCTTAACACTTCCCTCTTCAAACTCAGGTGCTGCTACAACTTCAAGATAATTTCTCGAAACCATCTCGGCGGTATCTTTATCCATAGACCTGTTAACAACAAGGCATCCACCAAAAGCTGCTATCCGGTCCGCCATATTTGCTTTTTCATATGCCTCTGCAAGTGTCCTTCCGTAAGCCACACCGCAGGGATTATTATGCTTTAATATCACCGCTGCAGGTTTATCCATAAGGAATTTAATAATGTTTAAGCCATTATCAAGGTCTGTAAGATTTATCTTCCCCGGGTGTTTTCCTGCTTGAATCATATCCTCTTCTGTGATGCTACTTACAAGGCCATTGCCTGGATCTATAAACTGGCAATTTCCCAAAATAAGATTTCCGTTAGTCAGTTCATAAAGTGCTGCCTCCTGGTCTGGGTTTTCCCCATATCGAAGACCCATTTCTACCAATTCACCTGTTTTAGTATCGGGTATCTTCCAAGTTCTCTTTTTATAAACTAAAGTCTGGTTACCAAACTTTATTATCATTTCATCTGGGAAATGGTCAGCCATTATGGTTCTGTACATCTTTTTAATATCAGTCATAAAAACTTTCCTCCTCCCCACGAATGCAATTAAAATTCCAAGATCTATTTACTGAACAAATCTGTCTCATGAAGGATCATGCTTCTAATTTCAAAATTTTCTCGAAAAACATTATTTCAGCAGTCTGAATTTAAGATTTCTTTCTTAATTTCAATGTCTCTTCAAGCATCAATATATATTTTATATATTTAAACCCAAACTTCATTCGAGCAATCTCATCCGTCCTTATCTTTTCAACTTCATATGGGTCGATATCAAAAACTTCAAGGAATCTGCTTTCAAATATGTATCTTTTAAATCTATCCATATCGAAACTTGCTGTGTAAATCTGTGCCTGTTTATTACTATCAAGACTTCCACCAGGCAAGTTTCTCCGCAGATGAATCTCTTTCCATTCTCTATTCATATCATCATAAAGATCAACTCCCTGATCTACCCTCCATGATTGTATCGTCCATTCTTTATCTTCTTGATAGCCAAGACAATGAGGTTCTCTTATAAAGAAGTAAAACTCTTCATGCACTGGGCCTTTATCTCCCGCTTTTCTTAATGATGCCTGACCAATCGGATAATATCTGCAATTTGCGGGGCGATCCGAATAAATAGTACATCCATCAGGTGTCACAAAAGGGCATCTTCTCTCTTTGTCATTATTCATCTTAAGCATCGCAAAAGGATGAGAGGTTTTTTTGTCAATCTGCATATATGTGTATTTTTCGAGAAACTTCTCTGAAGACATACCTAATCTGTTTTTCATTCTTATTATGTCATATGGAGTAAGCATAATATCTATAGCACTACAACATTTTGTAAAACATTTGATTCCTTTATGACACTGAAACTTAAACCGAGTAGTCAGACTTAATTTAACCGGTTCTACATCCTTCATACTGAGCATTTTCTATCATTCCTTTCTGTCTTAGATTTAAAATTTCATTGATAGCGAAATCATCAGCGTATTTTTCTACTTCATGATGCAAAGATTTCAATAGTTTTCTTCTTCGAACAGATCGCCTTCCTCCTGCGAGTGAATGATTTATCAAGGCTGTCAGATAACATTTATTCCCTGCTTTTTTAGTATGACCAATTTCGTGAAAAAAAAGAAAAGTATAAAGTTCATGTGGCTTAATTTTTAGACTCAATTGCTCATTCAATCTTTTGCATACAGATTCACGATTAAGATCAGGATTAAGGAAAATATTATATCCACCATTCCTCCCCTTTGAAAGGGTACTATAAGCAAGTCTACCTTTACTCCACATTCCATTCTCCATGTCACCCTCAATACCAATGTAGTTCACATTATAGTCTTTAACATAGCCAGTTAATGTATAAAAATCTAACATACCCTGTAAAAATTTGATTCTATCAAGCGCATGGATAATATCCTGCATAAAAATACCCCTGTATGTCTTATCTTCTTCAAACTCAATATTTCCGATGATCGGTATACTGAGTAGAAAAGTAGTCTTATCAATTTTTTTTATTTTTAGGACTTTATTTTTTGCAATAAAAAAGATTAACGCCACTCCTCCTACGAATCCAAGTAACCCTGTTAAGATATAATAAGAAGTTTCTTGATACATATCAATCCCTCTTTATAATAAATTTAAAATAAAAAGGCCGACAGCAAAACCGTCGGCCTTTTTATTTTTTAAAAAAACTACTATATAAACGGCACTATCAACAATGCAACAATGTTTACCACCTTAATCATCGGGTTAATTGCAGGACCAGCGGTATCTTTGTATGGATCTCCAACTGTATCACCTGTAACCGCAGCTTTATGTGCGTCTGATTTTTTCCCACCATAAGCTCCGTCTTCTATATACTTCTTTGCATTATCCCATGCACCACCACCACTCGTCATAGCTATTGCTTGGAAAAGCCCTGTAACAATGCTTCCAATCAATACCCCGCCAAGTGCTTCCCTACCTATAAAGAAACCAACAATAAGAGGCGCTAAAACAGGAATAAGAGCAGGTACCATCATTTGTTTGATAGCACCTTTGGTAACGATATCCACACAAGTTCCATATTCAGGTTTTGCCTTTCCTTCCATAATCCCCGGAATCGAGCGGAATTGTCTTCTTACCTCTTCAACAACCCCCCCGGCAGCCTTTCCAACAGCCTCCATCAAAAGAGAACCAAATAGGAAAGGTAGCAAACCACCTATAAAAAGGCCAACCAATACCTTTGGATTAGAAAGCTCAAAAGACATTGCTTCTCCAAAAGACCTTGAATACTCTGCAAACAGAACAAGCGCTGCCAAACCTGCTGATCCTATCGCGTAACCTTTAGTAACCGCCTTTGTTGTATTACCAACTGCATCGAGTGGATCGGTAATTTCTCGAATCTCTTTTGGAAGCTCTGCCATCTCAGCAATACCACCTGCGTTGTCAGTAATTGGTCCGTATGAATCGATAGCAACTACAATACCTGTCATCGATAACATAGAAACCGCAGAAAGGGCAATTGCGAAAAGTCCTCCACCTGGATTTCCATCAAAACCACCACCAATCCAATAGGCCCAAAGAATAGCACCTGAGATAACTATTGCAACAGGACCTGTCGACTTCATACTAACAGCAAGCCCTGCTATTATATTTGTAGCATGTCCAGTCTGACTCGCTGCAGCAATATGTTTTACTGGACTAAAGCTTTTCGAAGTGAAATACTCGGTAATCATGACAATAAGACCTGTAAGAATCAATCCTATAACGGCTGTCATAAATACACCTGTCGCGGTAAATGCAGGTTCTACGCCTGGTTGAGTAAGGAACCATTGTGAAGCAAAATAAAAGATTATTGCGGCTAAGATACCAGAGACTGCAAGACCTTTATACAGTGCCCCCATGATATATTGACTCTTCCCAAGCCTTACAAAGTAAGTTCCGATTATTGATGAAATTATTGAAACACCGCCAATGATTAACGGAAACACTATCCATGGACTTTGAGGTCCAAAGACTGTTTTCGCAAGTAACATAGCTGCAACAACTGTAACTACATATGTTTCATAAAGGTCAGCAGCCATACCCGCACAGTCACCCACATTGTCACCAACATTATCAGCTATAACAGCAGGATTCCTTGGGTCATCCTCGGGTATTCCTGCCTCTACCTTTCCCACAAGGTCAGCACCCACATCAGCTGCCTTCGTATAAATACCGCCTGCTATACGTGCAAACACACTCATAAGTGAACAACCAAATCCGAGTCCAACCAAGGCATGAAAAGCCTTGTCTACATCCGCCTCTGCTTTTGTAACTACTAAGTAAAAACCTGCTATACTCAATAAACCAAGTCCAACGACCATCAGTCCAGTAACCGATCCGCCTTTAAACGCCAATTTTAAAGCATTATTTAACCCCCCGAAGGCTGCCTGAGCCGTTCTTACATTTGAACGAACAGTAACCATCATTCCAATATAACCCGCTGCAGCAGAGCCAAATGCCCCTAAAAAGAACCCAGCGGCAGTCCAAAAACCTAAAGTTAATGCTAATATTATGAGGATAATCACACCTACAAAGGCAACCGTAGTGTACTCACGTCTTAAAAATGCCTGAGCACCCTCACGCACAGCATTCGAAATAAATACCATACGCTCGTTACCAGTCGGCTGTTTCATGACCCAAGCAGTGGTAATTAAAGCATAGATAACACTTAATACACCACATGCCAAGGCAAAATAAACTATTTGACTCATAACCCCTCCTCTCGATTAATTTTTTTAAAAATTAGCATTTAGAATCTCATTAAAAATTATATTTTCCCCTTTCACCCCCTTCTTCAATAAATATATCACAGGCCCAAAAACTTCAGCAACTAAGATTCTCTTTGTACATGTTTTGCAAAGACCATCGCTGTTGCCCTGTAAACCATGTGAGCCATTTTTGAAAAGGGCGCATATGCAAAAAGAAAAAATACTACGACAAGATGTACAAAATATACTGGATAAGCTAAAACCGCAATGTCAGCTAATCTAAAGACTTCGGCAAGGATACCTGTAGCTACAATAAGATAGATAATAACTATTAATAGCCAGTCATAATAACTACCCTTACCAGCTTTTTCTTGATTTTTTAATCTATTTCTCACAACGAGACTAATTCCTATTAAAAGTGCGATCGCACTTCCGTTTGCTAACACCTTCAATGGATCTGTTAAAGGGTACGGAGATGGGCCAAGCATCCAACCAAAGGGTTTCAAACCTAAAAGTTTCATGAGACCGGGTCCGTAAAGATAAAGGACAGCCCATGCTGTTGTAATCGCCAAACCTATAAAACTCAGAAATACCAACATATGTGATAATTTTCTATCTTTTGTTACATTACATTTTTCAAAACGTTTATGCGAAATTATTTCTCCAATAACGGGAAAAACGTAATTAAATGCACCTCCAGATATATTAGTTATTCCCGCAGCCCTTGACATATCTTTCCAGTACCTTGAAACACTTATTACAAAACAAACTATAGCAAAGATAGCTATTGGAACAAAAACACTGTCAATATATATAGAAGGCAAGAATTCATGATACGAGATCTGTCCCGCTTCATTTCTTGGAACATTCAAAGGATTCAGATGGCCAAGGAAAGCAAGAATTATAAAAAAGATTATAGCAGGAATTGCGAGAAGAATTGTGAGATACTGTTTATTACCTACAGCTTTTGCCAGAAACTTCGGAACTGCATAATGTTCAATAGAAAGCTTTCTTACTGCATTAAGAACTTCTCCTGGTTTCGCTCCCCTCGGACAATATGCGGTACAATCACTACATTGATGGCAAAGCCAAATGTCTGGGTTAGGAAAAAGCTTGTCCTTTAATCCCCATTGAGCATATAACATTTCTTTTCTAGGGAAAGGCTTATTATCTGGTGTTAGATTACACACTACAGAACAAGTTGCACACTGATAGCACTTCTTTAAAGATTCCCCTCCTCCTTTGATTACTTCATTTACAAAATTTAAATCGGGTGATGCAATCAATTCATTATTTGCCATTTATCTCCTCCATCTCCTAATTCTAAAATTCTTTAAAAGGATTAGGACCTATTTCTTTAACCCTCTCTACGAATTGATTTATCATCTCTGGAAGTTTATGATATTCATCAATAGCTACCTGCATCATTGTAACCCGTTCTGCTTCAAGTTGCAACCTGTCCAATGTTTCTCCCACTTTACTAAATCTGTAATTGGCGAGCTCACTACCTTTTACAAAATGGCACTGATAATTCTCACCAAACTTACAACCCAAAAGCAAAAAGCCATCTATACCCTTCGAAAGGGCATCTGCAATCCAGACAAGATTCATCCCGCCAAGACATCTTAATGGAATAAAACGAATACTCGGGTCGATAGACTTACGATGTATTGCTAATGTGTCAAGGGCAGGATATGCATCATTTTCGCATACCAAACATATAATCCTAAACTCTTCTTCTGGTACATCAATAGACTTTATCATCGAACCAATAATATCAATACTATAATCTTTAAATGAAACTATCCTTTCAGGACATGCACCCATGCAAGTTCCGCAACGTCTACATCTATTAACCTTATAATAAGGTATACCTTTCTCATCTTCATCTATCGCACCAAAAGGACATTCTTCAGTGCATCTTTTACACGCCGTACATCTTATGAGTTGCGGGTCAGGAAATGTTAAATCCCAAGCCCTCGGATGAACTGCCATTCCCCTAGCAACATGATCTATGCACTGAATCGCTTTAAAAACTGCTCCTGCTGCATCTTCCTGAGCCTCTGTCATATTCATTGGTTGTCTTACACAACCCGCTGCATAAATACCCGTACGTCGTGTCTCGTATTGGAAACATATAAAATTTGAATCAGCAAAACCATAAGCGTTTTCTAAAGAAGGGATCTCGGGTCCCTGTCTATAATCAAGATTTAAAATAAATTCGGGTTTGGGCGTTGACTCAAGATAAGCCTTTTTCGCATCATCCCCTTTTGCTGCTTCTCTTGTCAAGCCGTCCAAATATTCCTGTGGAGCACGTGTTGTTGGAACCATACCTGTCGCAAGGACTACCAAATCAGCTTCAACCTTAACTTTTTCACCAAGTAAAGAATTCTCCATCTCAACATATAAATTTCCGTTACCAGCATCTGAAATCCCTTTTACATCACCCTTTGTTAACATTATACCCGGGTCATTCTGAGCTTCTCTATAAAATGCCTCAAGCCTTCCCGGTGTTCTTATATCTTTATAAAGAATCATTGCTGTTGCCTCGGGATCCTGTCTTACATAACGAGCTTGCTTTAAAGATGTAGCACAACACATAGAGGAACAATACGGTAAATGATTGGGGTCCCTACTTCCAGCACACTGGATAAATGCTACTTTTTTTGCCTCACGCCCGTCAGAGGGTCTAAAAATCTTTCCCTTACCCTTTTTTGCTAATTCTTCAAATTCAATGTTTGTTACAACATCTTTAAAAACACCGTATCCAAGATAATCCAGCTTTGTTGGCTCGTAAGGCTTCCAACCCGTAGCCATAACTATTGCGCCTATTTTTTCAGTCTGAAAACTGCCATTAGTAGAAATTGTCACGTCAAACAAGCCCGGTTGCCCTGATGTCTTTTCAACCTTCGATGACTTATAAATCTTTATATTAGGATGATTTTCAACCTCTTTTATAATTTTTTCGATTTCTGTATCAACAATAACCGGCTCTCTGAAATCCCTTGTTGGGATCTTTTTATATAATTTATTAGCGAACCCTCCTAATTCCGATTCTTTCTCCACAAGAACAACTTTATAACCAGCATTTGCCGCTTCTAAAGCAGCAGTCATACCTGTAATTCCGCCACCTATCACCAAAATATCCTTACTAAGATTCTCCAAAATAGCAGGTGTAGGAAGGTCACCCTTTTGAGCTTTTACGATACCCATGACGATGTAATCTTCTGCCAAACTTTGTGTTTCATCTGTCATAAGCGGTTGTGTCCACGCAACGAATTCTCTAATATTTACCCTTTCAGTTATAGTTCCAGGAAAATCAAATTCTTCGTATTTTACTCTTGGTGAACAGGCAGCTATTATTATTGTATTTACTCCGTCTTTGATATCTTTTTTAATTAGCTGTAGACCATCAGGACCGCAGAGGATATCGTGAACTTTTATTTGTTCTTCTTTAATTGCTCCATACTTAGCAGCCTTTGCGAGTTTTTCTATATCGATAGCATCAGCGATTCCACATCCCTTACAGATATATACACCGTATTTCTTTTCCATTACGCCCTCCTATTCAAACTTTGGATGCACTTTACAGCAACGCCTGTTGCATCCTGTACTGACCGTGCAACATCTGCCGGGCTTTTAAGTGTTCCTACTGCATAAATACCTTTTTTCAGGCTTGCATCATCTACAAGCCCGTCAGGGGTATATGGGATATCTATTCCTACCCTCGAAGTTTTTGTAGAAGGCTCCATGCCCGTGGCCAAAACAACCAAATCGAAGGTTGCCTTAATTTTACCTCCTCCAAAAACATCTTCAACAACGAGGATAACATCTTTTGTTGTAGGGTCTTCTTCTATTTGTGCTACCTTCCCTTTTGTAAATACAACATTGGGGTCATCTTTGACCTTCCAATAAAATCTATGTTCATAAAGACCGGGGGTTCTTATATCAATATAAAATATTTGAATTTTTGCTTCAGGATATTGTTCTTTTACATACATAGCATGTTTTAATGTTGCTAAACAACATATATATGAACAAAATGGTAAATGGTTTTCGTCTCTTGAACCTGCACATTGCACAAAAGCAATATTCTTAATCTCTTTGCCATCAGACGGACGAACAATTTTACCTTTTGTCGGTCCGTCAGGGGATGCAAGCCTCTCCATCATCATATTAGAAATAACATTTTTTATCTGGCCTGCACCAAGCAAATCTAATTTTTCCATATCATATGGCTTCCACCCCGTTGCCAAAACTATTGCACCTACATTAAGATTTATGACTTCAGGTTTCATATTGAAATCGATAGCATTATACTTACATGCTTCGATACAAGGTTTAGTACACTCTTTTGGACATGCTGTAATATCAATTACATATTGAAAAGGGAAAGCTTGAGAAGAAGGTAAATATGCTGCCTTTGTCTTATCCATACCAAAATTGAAATCATTGTTTCTAAAGGCAGGGCAAGCCTGAGCGCAAGCGTCACATCCAACACACTTGTCGTTAACATATCGAGGGTTCAACTTAAATTTTACATTAAAATTACCCTCTTCACCTTTAATATCCTCAACTTCTGCAAGAGTATAAAATTTGATTAAAGGGTTATTCCTTATCCTCTTGAACTGTATCTCGAGTCCACAGTTCGGCGGACAGAGTTTCCAGAAGTATTTATTTATCTGGGCAACTCGACCCCCAAGATAGGGGTTTCTTTCCACGATATAAGCGTTAAATCCTGCCTCAGCCACCTCAATAGCAGCAGTAAGACCGCTCATACCGCCACCAATAACAAGTACACTCTTCTTTTCTGCCATATTAATCCTCCTTAAAGGCAGTAAGTCATAAAGAGATGTTTATATAAATAACCATCTCTTTCTGACCTACTTTTACGGGGCTATTATATCACAATCGTCGAGAATATGTCTTTTAGATTTTTAGTTTAAAAATTAATGGGGGAGGGCTAAGCCCTCCCCCATTGTCTCTAATATGTTATGGAAACATCTGAACGTATGGAACTTTCTTAAATTCCCAAGTATTAGTTTCTGCATTATATCTTGAATTCGTAAAGCATCTCCAGTTTTTGTCATCTATGAAGTTGAAGTCACCTCTGTAATAGTATCCCGGATATCTTGTTTCTTCCCTGAAGAGTATATGTCTTGCATGAGCTTCAACAGAAAGAACCCTATGATAGTTCTCCCAGCATCTCAGTAACTCGTGGAGATCTTTTGCACCCATCCTTGCACAATCCTCTTTTAAAATTTCGAGCTTTTTGAGACCCTCTTCAAGCATCGTCTTAGATGTCATGTACCATGTGGATACACCACCAAAATATTCATCAGCAATCTTCATGAGCCTTAATTGAACAGCCTTTGGCGAAATATAATGTGGATTAACCATAGGGTCAGTTGTATATGTTTTATATTTCTCATAGATTTCGAATGGTAAGTAGAGCTCTGCAGCAATCTCATCAGCACTCTTTTTAGGTGATGGCTTGTAATCTGGATTATCCAGGATGTATGCAATTGCCGCTTTTGCTGCCAGCCTTCCCTCTGCATGAGAACCTGATGAAAATTTATGGCCTGATGCTCCAACACAATCGCCTGCCATAAAAAGACCAGGTACAGTAGTCATCCTATTATAGCCCCATGTGTAATGCTCTGGTGTACCAGGAATATCACCTGGACCACTCACCCAGAAGCCCGCACAACCAGCATGTGAACCAAGGAGGTAAGGCTCTGTTGGCATTATCTCAGAAGGCATCTTTTCAGGCTCAATATTATTTGCTGCCCAGAGAGTTGCTTGTCCAATAGCCATATCAAGAAAGTCTTCCCATGCTTCTGCCTCAAGATGTTTTAACTTCTTTGCACCAGCTTTTTCACCAAGCTTTTCAATAATTGCCTTTGAGAACTCCTGCATAGCAATGTGTGTATTCATAAGGATTGGACCTCTACCATCTTTCATGGCCCTCATTTGGAGATGATTTCTGATCGCAGTACCTAAGTTCTTTGCATAATCTCCATATCTTGCTACTGCATCTTCAAAGTATTCTTTATCAGCGCAATAATCATTTCCAAGGGCATCTGTAGCCTTTGCCTTAAAGAACAAGAACCACGCACCTACAGGTCCGTATCCATCTTTAAATCTTGATGGGACAAACCTGTTCTCCATTAAGGTCATCTCGGCTCCTGCCTCCATCCCAAAGGCAAACCCAGATCCAGCACAAAACACTGGGTACCAAGTTCTTCCTAAACCTTCACCAACAGACCTTGGTCTGAAGCAATTGACCGCACCTGCTGCTGCGCAGACCATTGCCTTTGCTTTGAAGATATATATTTTATTTTCTCTAACACTAAATCCTGCGGCAGCCGCTACATTTTTCCCATTAGTATCCATAATGGGTTTAACAATGAATACCCTTTCAAAATGGTTCTGTGCCATACCAGTTGCATTTCTATTGTATTCAAGTGCCTTCTTTGCAGCTTCTGCAACAACAACCTTGTAAGACTCACCATTGATCATAATCTGCCATTTACCCGACCTACAGGGTATGCCACCGTCTTTAAGCATAGGGTGACCCTTTTCCCTTGCCTCATGACCATCCATTGAAAATCCATCTTCACCTTTTTTCCAGATAGGAAGTCCCCATTCTTCAAAGAGATGAACTGAATCATCAACATGTCTTCCAAGGTCATAAACAAGGTCTTCCCTAATTATTCCCATAAGGTCGTTTCTAACGTACTTGACATAATCTACTACTTTATTTTCGCCAATGTAAGTATTGATAGCGGATAGTCCCATTGCAACTGCACCGCTTCTGTCTGTAGCTGCCTTATCAACCAATACAACCTTTAATCCTTTAGGAGTTGCCCAACGGCATCCCTCAAATGCTGCTCCACAGCCAGCCATTCCACCACCAATTATAAGAAGATCGCAATCAACTTCTGTAACCTCTGGCCTTTGACAATATGAAAATGTACAAGTTTCTTTTTCCATTATATTCACCTCCTTTAAAATTAATTACTCTGTTCTTGCTGGATTATTGAAAAATCCAGGCTGCTTAATTTTTGAAAAATCAGGCTCTGGCTTACCTGCATAAGGATCAACAGAACCCTCAACCGTTGTTCTTATAGGGAATTTAAATCTTTTCATTAAACCGTTTCTGAACTTGATAGTCCACATAATAGAATCAGAACCTCTCATGGGGATTGTACTTGCTCCCAGGGGAACAAAATCTGAATAACCTCTTACCTCAATAGCTTGTTGTGGACAAATTTTAACGCAGTTATAGCACTCCCAGCACTGTTCAGGCTCCTGATTGTAAGCCTTCATTTTCTCTCTGTCGAGTGTCATTAAATCATGAGGACAAATATACTGGCAGGCAGTCTTATCCTGAGCCTTGCAACCATCACATTTTTCAGTAATTACATAACTTGGCATATCTTTACACCTCCTTCATTTAATAAAATTTATGAAGTTGTAAGTTATAAGTTTAAAGTTTAAAGTTTAAAGTTTTCTTTCACCTCCTTTCTTTCTTAGCTTAGCTTCTACTTAGAGTCTGTTTATAACCTTAGTTTTAAATAGATACCCTTCACCAACCCCCTTGTCATTCCCCGATTCAATCGGCGAATCCTAAAGGCATGTTTTATCGGCGAATACAGTCTTTTCAATAACATCTGAATTGTCCGTTCAAGCCGAACAATGACACAACAGGCTTAATAAACAGACACTGCTCAGTCTTTACGCTACCTTTTTTTGTAATTCAAGTGCCTCACGAATATCAATATCAGGTACAGGTAATGACTCCGACTCCTTTGCAGCTTGTTCCTTTATTTTAGGAAGATCAGCAAGGACCGCATCAATTACATCTATACCGATAGACTTTTTCTCTTTTATCTTTTCAAATACCGCCCTCTTAAAAGCAATAGGTGTTTCCTCTATGAAGAATCGGGCATCTAACCTCGCGCCCGGAAACGCTTCAATTATTTTATTAGTTTGTTCATCAGGCACCTCCATAATCAATGCCTTTATCGCTCCACCGAACATATCCGTTACCTTACCCTCAAGGGGCGATCCCTTAATATCAGAAAGCCTCTTTGAATCTAATAGAACAGCAAGGTAATTCATTCTTCACCCCCTTATTTAAATTTAGGAATATCCATTGGAGCCAGATCTACCTCAAGCTCCTTTTCTCTCTCTGTCAAGTACTTCTTATTATTGAACGGGTAACCAAATTCCTTCCACCATTTGACCACAACCTGATAGACCTCTCGCCTCATGATAACAGATGGCGGATAAACACCCTCTGCAAGCAGGCTTCTGATAAAGCTACCACTATACCTCTGAAGCTCATCTTTATGGGTACAGTTTTCGCTGTAGGTAACTTCTCCGCAATGCGGGCAGTACCAGAACTCTGCCATATTCTGCGGCCTCATATACAGTCCCTGTGGCACAGCATAAGGGGGACCATCAAGACCAAAGCTTGGTATCCCTTTTTCCCATAGTATTTGTGCGGCGTACATATCATAATAAGGACCTAAAGCTGCATGATCTCTTCCAAACATATGGTATGAGACTCCCATATTCTGCCTGATTATTCCATGCAAGAGTGACTCAATTGGGTTACCATACCTCATGTCCCATAAACACATAGTTACTAAGTGCCTTTTTGGATTCACATAGCCTGCAAGATTTACCATCTCATGGGCTTCAACTATTGCCTCATCAGGGTAGTCCCCTATCCTCTTAGCTCCAACTATACAATTAACAAGTATACCGTCACAGGGTTTAATGTCTCCAATAAATGCGGCATTCCTCAGCAGCGCCTCATGCCCTGTGTGTGGAACATTTCTTGTCTGGTGAGCTATTACAGTTATCCATCCTCTCTTTTTGAATTCTTCCCTCGACTTAGCAGGTGGGTACCAGAACCTGTCAAAAGGTTTCCTGAGTTTTGGCTCATTTATTATCCTGTATTTCCCAGCATAGATTATAGGGTTATAAGAACTGTAGATAGTAAAACCTGGATGCTTAAAATCAAAAGGAACTCTTACAACCTCTGGGTTAGCTTCAGGGGTTCCAAATGTCCTGGTAGCTACCTCACCCGGGCTGATCTCATAGACCTCCTCTACATCAAGGATTGCAAAAGGCTGTCCTTTAAGCCTCAGTAAGAGCCTGTCGCCTGAGGTTACACCAATCTTTTTGTGATCCTCCTCGCTGATGTCAAAAAGCATAGGATAAGGGAAGATCCAGCCGCTCAGGAGTCTTCTTTTCTCCAGTACACTCTCAAGCTCTGCCGAAGTCATCGAGCCTTCCACAGGGCTGAAGAAGCCGTAACATATAGACATGATTTCTCTGTAAACATTTCTTACAGGCATGTCCTTGTATAAAGTTGGTTTGATATCATAAACAGCATCAGCCTTAGCAGCTATCTTTTTCCCTACCTCACGGTCTGTGACAACCCTATTAACCAGAGCTCCACCATGGGGCGGCGGAAGTGTTGTTTGCTTTAGCTCCATAAAAACCTCCTTCCTTTAGCTTTTATGATTTACTTTCCAAAACTGCACAAATATTTTTGAATATCTCATCAATGTTACCTGTACCCTGTACTGATTTCAAAATCCTCCTTTCTTTGTAATAATTAATAAGAGGGGCTGTCTGTGCATCATATACATCAAGCCTTCTCTTAATCGTCTCTTCTTTATCATCATCTCTCTGGAAAAGTTCACCACCGCATTTATCACATATACCTTCTTTTTTTGGTGGTGAAAAATAAACATTATACATCTGACCACACGACTTACAAGTTCTTCTTCCCGTGAGACGTTTCATTAAATCCTCAAAAGGAACGTCTACGCTTAGCGCCGCGTCCAGTGGCATGTTTAAAGATCCAAGCATCTTGTCAAGGGCTTCAGCCTGTGCTGTGTTTCTTGGAAATCCATCTAATATATACCCTTTTTTACAATCATCTTGTTTCAGTCTTTCTTCAACCATGCCAAGCACAACGCTATCCGGAACAAGCTCACCCTTATCCATATAAGACTTTGCTTCTTTCCCAAGTTGCGTCCCAGCTGCGACCGCTGCACGAAGCAAATCACCAGTGGAAATCTGTGGGATTCCATACTTTTCGATCAGTTTTTTCGCTTGAGTTCCTTTACCCGCCCCCGGTGCCCCAAGTAACACTATTCTCATCATTATACCCCCGTCTTAATTCTTTCCGATTTTGTTTGTGTCAATAATTAAGATTTTATCTCTTAATTATCTTTTTTTAATTTTTAATAAAAACCTAAAAAACAATAACTTAATTAAGTATCCTGCCTCACAAAAATATAAATAAATTTACAACAGATTTTTTTTAAAATAAAAGAAAGACATATAACTATATTATTCATAAGGTTTTATGTCAAATTCATATTTTTGATAGAAAGATAAGATTTACTTATCATTAAAATTTAAATTATTAAATTTATTTAAAGCTTAATTTTAACCCACTTTATTTATAGATTCACAAAAATTTTGGCAGATGCAGTATTTGAGCGGTTTTAAATTCTTTCGAAGAAAGAATTTTCCTCGGAGGCTCGATTATATCGAGCCGAGAATGAGTGAAAATACTGCATCTGCCAATTACTCTGAATAATATGGGTTAATTCAATAAATTATGTTATCTTCGAGATATTTCTTTAATTTTCTTAAAGCCTTACCCCTATGGCTTAAAGCATCTTTTTCCTTATCACTCATTTCAGCAAATGTTCTTTCATAGCCTGCGGGATAAAAAACTGGATCATAACCGAATCCTCCCTTACCCCTCGCTTCGGTTCCTATTATACCCTCTACATCACCATAAAAGGTTTTTATATCTCCTTTAGGAGAGGCCAATACAATACAACATACGAACCGTGCTCCTCTTTTTTCTTTCTCTATAAATCTCATCTCTTGCAATAATTTCTCAATATTTTTTTTATCATTTGTTTCATAACCTGCGTATCTTGAAGATTTAATGCCAGGCGCTCCGCCTAAGGCATAAACCTCAAGTCCTGAATCATCGGCAAGAGCGTATTTACCAGTAAATTTGGCTATAGCTACCGCCTTTTTTATCGCATTTTCTTCGAAAGTCACACCATCTTCTTCGACATCAGGACAACCCGGAAAATCATCAAGAGTAAGTAAAGTTATTGGCATTCCTTCCGTAATTCGTTTTATCTCTTCAACTTTTTTTCTATTCCTTGTTGCAATTACTATTTCCATGGTTACTCGGGTTTCCTTTTTCTTTGTTTACCACGTCTGTTCAGTTTGCTGAATTTATTTATTTTCTTGAATTATGAAGTTATAACACAATAGACCGCTTAAGCTCAATAAACTTTGTAAACTATATCCTTACTGCTCTTGAAAAAGCAAAAATTTTTCTGTTATAGTTTTGAATGTCTGAGGATTTTCAAAGGGCAGGAATTCTTTCAAGAACGGTCGCTAAAATCCTTGATTTTATTATAATTGCTGCAGCTGTCGAGATTCTCCCAAAGGCCGGTTTTTTGGCAGGTCTTACTTATTTACTAATAGGAGATGGCCTTTTTAGCGGCAGAAGTTTGGGTAAAAAAATAATGGGATTAAAGGTTATACTAAAAGAAAAAAATGTCCCTTGTACTTTTAGAGAATCTATTTTGAGGAATAGTACTTTTGGAATAGGTTTTCTTTTTTATAAGATTATTATAATAGGATGGATAGTTATGTTAATTATTTCTGTAGTTGAGTTCATAATTTTATTGGGAAGTAAAGAGAAAATGAGACTCGGCGATGAATTTGCCACTACACTTGTAATAGAGAATTATATAAAAAAGGAGACATAATGGTTTTTCAAAAAATCCTCGGTTTGTTTTCAAATGACCTTGCTATAGATCTTGGGACAGCAAATACCCTGGTTTATGTCAAAGGTAAGGGTATAGTATGCAATGAACCCTCTGTAGTTGTTATAAGAAAAGATGATAAAAAACCAGTGGCTGTAGGAATAGAAGCAAAAAAAATGCTTGGTAAAACCCCTGCCAATATCACTGCAATAAGACCTATGAAAGATGGCGTAATAGCAGATTTTGATGCCACTGGAGAGATGCTTAAATATTTTATAAAAAAGGTTCATAACAGAAGGAGTTTTGTTTCACCCCGGGTAATCATCGGTGTACCTTCTGGAATAACGCAGGTCGAACAAAGAGCAGTGAAAGACGCGGCACAAGTCTCTGGTGCAAGGGAGGTCTATTTGATCGGCGAACCAATGGCTGCAGCTATAGGTGTAGGGCTTCCTGTAGGTGAGCCGTCTGGTAACATGATTGTGGACATCGGAGGTGGAACAACTGATGTAGCAGTTATATCACTCGATGGGGTTGTTTACAGTAAAGCGGTTAGGGTAGGCGGTGATAAAATGGATGAAGCTATAGTGGGTTTTATAAAACGTAAATATAACCTTATGATAGGTGATACGACCGCGGAACAAATAAAGATAAATATTGGATCTGCTTATAAAACAGAAGGTAGCGAAAAAAGGACAATGGAGATAAAAGGAAGGGATTTAATTTCAGGCATACCCAAAACTCTTACCATTAATGAAGAAGAGATCAGGGAGGCTCTTACAGAACCTATCACCATCATATTAGATACAATTAAAGTTATCTTGGAAAACACACCTCCAGAGCTTGCCTCTGATATTGTTGATAGGGGAATAATTCTTGCAGGGGGTGGAGCACTTTTAAGGGGGCTCGATTTATTAATAAGAGAAGAAACAGGTTTACCAGTTATTGTAGCAGAAGATCCCCTTACAGCAGTTGTTCGAGGAGTCGGCAAAATGCTTGATGAGATTGACCTTCTTAAACGAGTTGCGCTTACTGTATAATGCCTAAAAAAAGGCTTTTGATTTTATTATTTATAATAATTTCTCTCTCACTATTAACTTTTCAAAATACCTTAAGGCGCAATTCTCATTTAAATTTTTTAAATAGCACGATAAACAACATTCACGAAATAAAAAGTTCTCTAAAAAGTTTTATTACATCGCCATTTAAAAAAGTAATGCTACGGGAAAAAGAAAATCAAAGGCTTAAAGCCGAGATTTCGAAGCTTCTTCAAGAACGACAAAAGTATTTAGAAGCAATTCATGAGAATAGTAAGCTAAAAGAGCTTCTCTTTTTAAAAGAAAAAGAATCTACATATGTTGCTACTGCAAAAATTATTGCCAAGAGTATAGATCCGTGGTCCAACTTAGTAATTTTAGACAAAGGTTATACAGATGGTATTGCAAAGGATATGATAGCAATTACAGAAAATGGATTAGTTGGAAAAATTTTTAGTGTATCTTCTTCTTATTCTTATTTAATCCCTTTGGTTGATATAAATTTTTCAGCATCAGCACGACTTCAAGAAAATAGAACCGAAGGCATAATCTCCGGGACGGGTTTTAGAAAATGTAAACTTAAATATATACCTTTTGAAGAAGATATAAAGATCGGCGATGTCTTAATAACATCGGGGTTAGATTTACTCTTTCCCAAGGGCATTCCTATTGGAGTTATCTCAAAAGTGAACAAAGAAGGCGTAGGTATTTTCCAAGATATAGAAGTTATTCCTTTTGTAGATATTAAAAAAACAGAATTTGTAACAATAATAAAACGATAAGTAAGGAAGAGATGATTTATATCATTTGGGGCGGTATTATCTTATTCACGATTATTATTCAAGGAAGTATAACATTTCTGGATGTTACCCCAAATCTTACGGTTATCTTAGTATATTATTTTGGAATAAAAAAGGGGGCAATAAAAGGGATATTTTTTGGAGCATTTATAGGCTTAATTGAAGATATTCTCTCGAGCAATCTTTTTATTGGTTATAATTTTCTAAGCAAAGGGCTTGTAGGTTATTTATCTTCTACTGTCACGAATAAAATTTTTATCTGGACACCAATTTTAGGAATTATTAGCATCTCATTATTTACATTTATGGATAGTTGCCTCGTATTTACATCTAAAACTTTATTTCAAACAATGCCGATGAAGATAGGCGCAGCTTTATTTGTAGTGCTGATCCAATCTTTGATGAATGCCCCTCTGGGCATATTTATTAAACCAAAAGAAGTTTTATAAATAATGAAAATAAATAATGGATCAGAAAAAATTCAAATAATCAAATATATAGTAGGGGTAATTTTTCTTTTACTTATTTTAAGGCTCTGGCAGCTTCAGGTTATTCAAGGCAAAGAGTATAGAAAGATATCTGAAGCAAACCGCCTAAGGATTGTAAATATAGCAGCACCTCGTGGTATCATATTTGATAGAAATGGCATCCCCCTCGTAAAAAATTCAGCATATTTTTATGCGTCGATAATACCTCAAGAGTTTAATAAAAATAAAATTTTTTCTCTTTCGAAACTCCTCAATATACCTACTGAGGAGATACTCGAAAAGATTAATAAGAAAGGTTTAAGTCCCTTTATCCCTATAAAATTAAAAGGAGGATTAACTCTGGATGAAGTTGCTTTTATCGAAGCAAGGCGATCTGATTTTCCCGGACTTATCATCGAAACAGAATTAAGTAGAGAATATACTTATGGTGAGGTTGGCTCTCATCTCATCGGATACCTTGGCAAAATTAGTCCTTTGCAGTCTAAAGACCCAGCCTTTAAAGATTTGCATCCTGATACTTTTGTCGGACAGTGCGGGGTAGAAAAACTCTTCGATAAAGCTTTAAGGGGTATCCCTGGCAAAAAAATTATCGAGGTTAATGCACTTGGAAGGGAAATTAGATTACTCCAAGAAACACTTCCTATAAAGGGCAAAGATATTACACTTAGCATAGATATTAATCTGATGCAAGAAGCTGATAAGGCATTTGGAGAAAATGCAGGGGCACTTGTAGCTATTAAACCCGAAACAGGAGAGATCCTATCCTTAATAAGCAAGCCATCTTTTGATCCAAATCTTTTTTCAAGGGGAATAAGTCAAGATGAATGGTTTTCCTTAAGAGAAGACAGAAGTAAACCGTTGCTTAATAGGGCATTACAATGCCAATACCCCCCTGGTTCAACTTTCAAGATTGTAACTGCACTTGCGGGATTAGAAGAAGATCTCATTAAGTTCGATACAAAAGTAAACTGTACAGGGGGTATTAGCTATGGTAAATGGCATTTTGGTTGTTGGCGTAAAAAAGGGCATAATATCATTTCTTTAAAAAGAGCAATAATAGAATCCTGTGATGTATATTTTTACGAGGTGGGGAAAAAGCTTGGGATAGATAGACTTCACCGCTATGCCTTAAATCTTGGATTGGGGAAAAAAACTGGAATCGAACTTGGAGATGAAAAAAATGGATTGATACCGAATACTCAATGGAAACTCAAAAAATATAAAAAAGACTGGTTTCCGGGTGAGACTTTTATTGCATCTATAGGTCAAGGATATATTTCTGTAACACCAATCCAATTAGCGGTCATGTTAAGCTCTATTGTAAATGGAGGAAATTTATTTAAACCTCTCCTTATTAAGGACGGAATTCCTCAACCCATGGGTAAGATAAATATCAAACCTGAAAATTTAGAATTTATAAAAGAAGCACTTTATGGCGTCGTAAATGATAAAGGGGGAACGGGTTGGGCAGCAAAGTCAAATCTTGTAAATATTGGTGGGAAAACTGGCACAGCTCAAGTAGTTGGCATTCGAAAAACATCTGCTCAACTTCCAAAACAATTCAGGGATCATGCATGGTTTATTGCATTTGCACCTATCGAAAAACCCGAAATAGTATTGTCCGTATTAGTTGAACATGGCGGGCATGGAGGAGTATCAGCTGCCCCTATTGCAAAGAAAGCAATAGAAGCATATTTAAATTCTGGGAGTAACAAATAACACCATCAGTTAAAAGGGCATTAAGTCTAAAATTAAATCCTCTATATTTCGAAGTTAAACTCTTAGCCCACTTTATTCATAAATTCATGAGTAATTGGCAGACGCAGTATTTTCGCTCATTCTCGGATGCTCGATATAATCGAGCATCCGAGGAAAATTCTTTCTTCGAAAGAATTTAAAACCGCTCAAATACCGCATCTGCCAAAATTCTTGTGAATAATACGAGTTAGTATTCATGAATTGGATTAAATAAATTGTCTTACAGAAAGGTAAGCAATAAATCTCTTCAACCTTGCTTTATTACTTTCTGATAAATCAAGAAATTCAATCCCGGTATTGTAACGATTTGTTTCCAAAACAGGAAATCGAGAGGCTATTCTACCACGAAATTTTATAGGACTCTCATCCTTAGGGATAAAGATTGCCATATGATACTTATGCTCTATCTCGAGCTTACGGTCTATTTCAACGAGCATACCACTTAAGCTAATTGTTTTTACCTCACAGTTTTCGGGATAATGTAGGATAGCTTCTTCATTTTCTTTTATTAAATAACGCAAAGCACTCGGCTTATATTCTTCGCTATAAGTCTTTTCTTCAGGAACGCCTGATAGCCTCATAAAATCCTTCAAAAGAACCAGCGTCTCAGACGAAATATCTTTAAATTGGATGCCTGCTTTGTATAATTTAACAGAATCGCCACTTTCATCTGTTACAACATCACTGGGTGTCCTCCAAACAGTTACAGCTTTAAGAGGACTATAAATCCGATCATTTTTCAGTCTTATAAGGATCTTTTCCCCTGGATCAAAAATATTTTTTGTAAGAATACAAGCACCTCCTATGCTCATATTAAACAGTTTTATACTTTCAGTAAAAATCATTTTTGAATGCACTCCCATCCCCTCCACAGAAAATCTCGGATATCGCCTACTCCCCGTATAAACCCTTTGACTATCTTGATCACCAACTTTTTTAGAAGTCATGTTTTCGTGCATCATAGTATCACTCCTTTCAATCTCAAATTTTTGGCATCTCTTTCACCTTCATACCTAAATAATGCAAAGAGGCCAAAAAGAGAAATTAATTTATTAAAAATTTTCATATCATGCTACATAAAATATATCCAATTTCAAAGAGTTTATCAAACCTCAAGATTTTTATTGACAAAATATAAAGATCTATTATAAGCTTAAAAACAA
>CAYOJI010000003.1:23221-45208 GCA_964404225.1 uncultured Nitrospiraceae bacterium | reverse complement strand
TCACCTCTGACAGAGAGTTCAAGCCTTATCCTAAATTTTTAGCGGACAATAGTGGATTGGTATCTTGATTAAGTAAAAAATGATAAATGCACATTTTTGAAAGGAATGAAAATAATGTTAAAAGACAGTTGTCCTGGTAGTAGGGAAATAAGAAGTCCTTACCCGGAGGAAATAAAGTGTTTCTGGTGCGATACAGTAGTAGAAATCTGGTCTGATGAAGTAGAAATTATATGTAAAAAATGTGGAAGGAAGATAACCCGTGATATGAACCCCACCTGTATTGAATGGTGTCCTTCTGCAAAAGAATGTATTGGAACAGAAAAATATGAAAGATTGATAAAAAACAGGAAGAATAAATAAGGTATAAGAGCTTGCTTTTTAAACAAATTTATAATATATTTTCACCGTTAAAAATGCTCATCCCTAAAATAGATATTTTGAAACGACCCGTTTTGTTTAATGTGACTTAATAAAGGCTAAGAGTCTTTGAGATTATCATGCCTGCAGGTGCGGGGGAAGACTAAATGGAAGGGTTTGGGTCATTAGAAAAAAAATTGTTAATTATCCAAGAAATCTCAAGTCTTATAACAGAAACTACCAATATTAAAACCCTTGCGAATCTTTTACTTGACAGAGCAATAGAATACACAAATGCTGAAAAAGGGTCCATCATGTTAATTAACGAAAAAGGCGAATTGTATATACTTGCAGCAAAGGGTTTCAGCAAGCAGTTTATTGATACTTATAAGGTCAAATTAGGGGAGGGGATTGCGGGTATTGTTGCTAAAAATAGGTATCCTGTTTTGGTTGAAGATATTGATACAGATGAAAGGTTTAGTCAGAAAAAAAGGGATCATTATAAAACAAAGGCATTTATTTCTTGCCCTATTATCAGCAGAGAAAAGGTTCTTGGTGTTATTAACATTAATGATAAAAAAGATGGCACTCCCTTTACGACGGATGAGCTTGACCTCTTGTCTACTGTTGCATATCAGGCTGCGATAGCAATCGAAAATGCGTTTCTTATGGAACAATTGAGTAAAAAGGCTATTGAACTTGAAAATATAAACAGAAAACTTATAGAAAATGATTTGAATAAGACAGAATTTATAACCAGAATTTCACACGAACTCAGATCACCCCTTAACTCAATAAAAGGTGCAATATATTATCTACAACATTCAGAAAAATTACGTGGGAAGAAGAAAGAGTTTTACGAAATTATCTCTAAAGAGACAGAGCAGATGATCTCCATTGTCGAGGATTTACTCGATTTCCTTAGAATAGAAGATGAATCTAAGATAAAAAGGACTACATTAATAAATCTTGAAGAATTATTAAAGGAAATAACGGAATCAAAAAGTTTTAATAATTTATTAAAGGAAAAAGGTTTAAAAATTGAATTAGATATAAAAGAAGGTATTTATAATATTGCGGGAGACAAGATAAGAATAACCCAATTATTTATGAATCTTTTGGAGGGACTATCTATTTATTTAAGAAATGACGATAAAATTAGAATTCTAATTGAAGAAAATGATTTTATAAAAGTTGAAATCGATTTTTCATATATTATGCCCGAAATAGTCTTTTCAGTCTTGTATAGTTCAAAATATATATTCAGATCAGACATACCTGATAATTTAATGCGAATATATCTTGCGAAGAAGGTTATAGAAGCTCATAAATGGGGATTTGAAATAAAAAACATCGATAATAGGTTTCTCCTCTTACTCATCATTCCTAAAAGCACAAAGGATAAATTAGAAGCAATTATTAGTCAGACAATGGATATGTTTGTCGAATTTATATCTGAACTTTTACAATTGAACATATGTTCAATAATGCTTAGTGACGAGATTACTTCAGAACTTACCATTCGAGGCGCTAAGGGATTGGCCGATGAAATAGTGAAGAAAACGAGGATTCAATTTGGTGACCAGATAGCGGGATGGGTAGCCGCTGAAGGCAAACCTCTTTTAATAGAAGACATAGAAACTAATTCACGTTTTAAGAAAAAAAATATTCCTCAATATAATACAAAATCTCTCCTTTCCGTACCAATAAAGCTTAAAGAAAAGGTTGTTGGCGTTTTAAATTTAAACAATAAAAAGACGGGAAATCCTTTTACAAAGATTGATTTATATCTTTCGACTATTTTAAGTGATCGGATATCGCATTTTCTCGATAAATTGTATTCAGGTGAATATAAAGAAATCGAGATAAACCAATTTTTAAATGCCTTCGACTTATTAGTTCAGATTGTAAAGAAGTATCAAAAGAAGAAACGAATTTTACCCGAGTTGGTCTCATCAATTATGGAAAGAATTGGTGCCTCAGAGCATGAAATAGCAAAGGCGATATATGTGTCTATGTTACACGATCTTGGGCTTGTCCTTTTTGATGAGAAGATGCTTCAGAAAAAAACACTTCTTCCATCAGAGATTCAAGCAATAAAGACACATCCGAATACAACTGTCGAATTATTGAGTATTTTTGAATTTTCAGAGGATATAAAAAAGGCAATTTTAAGTCATCATGAAAGATATGATGGCTCAGGATATCCGCAGGGGTTAAGAGGGAAGGAGATACCTCTTATATCAAGAGTTTTATCGATTGTAGATTCTTTTAATGCTATGATATCAGATAGACCTTATAGAGAGAAGCCAATGTCATGGCAAAAAGCATTATCGGAAATCAAAGCAAATTCAGGTTCAATATATGATCCAGAAATAGTCAAGGTATTCGAGGAGGTTATATTAGAAATTATGGAGTAAAGGAAAAACATTTTTAAGGAGGGTTCGATGATTAGGTTCATAAAATTTATATTTATAGTCTTTTTATCATTAATTTTGACAAGGTTGGTCTATGCAGCTGAATATACTGGTGGGGTATCTCTATCTCTTTCCGAAGAATATAATGATAATATATTTCTTGATAATGAAGATAGGAAAAGCGATTTTATTACTTATATTTCCCCAGGAATAGATTTGAGCGCCAGGACGCCGAGATCTGATATCGGTCTTAGTTATAGTACAAGTTTTTCTTTTTATAGATCTTACAGTGAGTTAAACGAACCTTCACACCGATTGACAGCGAGAGGCTCTTTTACCCTTTCCGAGAGGGCAAGTTTGTCAATAGCAGATACATTCGTGAAGTCTGAGGAAATAAGAGATATAAGGTCTGTTCCTGAATTAGGTCCTTTAACAGAGCGTATTGAGTTGATAACAAATAGTGTGACGGGGAATTTTTCATATAGATTGACTAATAATTTTTCATATTCGATTGGGACCTCTTATTTTATGGTGGATTCTAAAGACCCAGATTATGATGAAGTCAAGACTTATTCAGGAAGTTTTGGTTTTTCATACACACCAAGTGAGAGAACCACATACTCAGTTAGCGCAAGATATGCAAAATATGATTACAAGACCTCGAGTGATGCACATGAACAGGATTATTCTTTAGGATTTGTGCATAGACTTAACCCTACTTTGACACTTGGGGTAACCGGATCAGTAATAATTACCAATATCGAAGATAATGGAGAATCCGATACTGGTTATGGCGGTGCTATTAATCTTACCAAAACATTTGAAAGAGGAAGTTTAGCTGTTTTTTATAGTAGAACGATTATCCCAGCTCTTGAGAGTAGATCTCCTGTTTTGAGTCAGACGGTTGGGTTAAATTTATCGAGAAATATAACAAATAGAGTAGATGCCTCGGCTGGAATATCTTTCAGTAAATTCGAATCAGTGTTAACTGATGAGATGGATACAGATCAACTAGGAGTAAATTTTTCTTTAGTATACACCCTAAGACAATGGGCAAGTTTATTAGTTTTGTATAGTTTTATTGATTCTGATGATAAAATAGATAATACAAGAGATTATTATAATCATATAGCTATGTTAACTTTGAGGCTTAGTTATACAAAGAGACTATAAATCATGGAAAAGATTACCATCGAAAATTTCAAAAAAATAGAACTCTTTCGCTCTCTAACCGACGAAGAATTGCGTCAGATAGGCAATAAAATAGTGGTAAAACGGTTTGATAAAAATGAGATTATTCTTTATGAGGAAGACACGGCTGAGTATATGTACATAATCCTTGAAGGAAAGGTTAAGGTTATTCAGACAACAGAAGACGGGAAAGAGATTTTTCTCTCGATGCATCAAGCTGGGGAATTTTTTGGTGAAATGTCATTGATCGATGGTAAAACATCTCCTGCTACGGTTATAGCAACATCTCGATCAACTATTGCAATTATGTCTAAAAAAGATTTTTATTCATTAATCAGTACACATAGGAAATTACTCCATAACCTATTACTCATATTATGTTCTCGACTTCGTGAATCATGGGAAAAGATTCAGCTGTTAAATTTAAAAAATGCTTCTCAACGCATAAAGATTTTACTACTCATGTTATCAGACAAATATGGTGCAAAGACCGATGAGGGGGTAACCCTTAATATAAAACTCACACATCAAGAAATTGCAGATATGACGGGAATGACCAGAGAGACGGTTACAAGGGTTATAGATAAATTGCAAAAAGACGGAGAAATAAATATTAAAAACAGATTTATAAGGTTAAGCTATAAATTTCTACAAAAAGAATTATATCCTGACGAGTCTTTCTTAAAAAGAATATCATAAATTAAGTATGCGGCTTCCAATTTTTTTTAGATTATTCATTGGTTATTTTTTGATATTTGTTCTTACAATCGCAATGAGTGTTTATGTCGTTAGGGAATTTCAACATATGGAAAAGGCTACGAGTTCAATTCTTATTACTAATGAAAAGATGTTGAATCATCATAAAAAAATAGTAGATGCCCTTTTGTCGCAAGTTCGTTACGAAAAAAAATTTTTAGTTTTAAAGGATGAGACATTTTATAAATATTTTATTACTGCTAAAAATGATTTTGATAAAAATTTTAATGAGCTTGTATTATTATCAGATTCCCCTCAAATGAGAAAACTATTAGATAATATAAATCAGTCTTATAATTATTATCATAGGGTTTTTGATAGAGAGATAAAATTTTTAAGAGAAGGTCGTAATTATCCTGTCAATCTTTATTTACAGGAAAAAGAGAATGCTATAAATCAAGTAATGGATGGTTTAAAAGAAATTAGGTCTTATAATGAAAATAGAATTTATGAAAAGATTAAACAGGTGGGTAAGAGTGGGGCGGATGCTCGCAAGATAGCTTTAATATTTACGATTTCCTATCTTATTTTTGGGATAACCCTTTCTATTTTTGTTACGCGAAGTATTACCAAACCGCTTGCGGTGATGAGAAAAAAGACGAGGGAAATAGCCACGGGTAATTATTCAGGAAATTTGAACATCTCGTCCCCTCCAGAAATACAGGAGCTTGTAAAGGATTTTAATTTTATGTGTTATAAACTGAAAGAAATCGATAAATTAAAATCGGATTTTCTGTCATTTATGTCACATGAATTGCGAACCCCCTTAACCTCGATAAAAGAAGGAAGTACACTTCTACTTGAGGGGATAGGAGGAGATATTACCGATAAACAGAAAAGATTATTAACTATTATAAGGTCTGAAACTGACCGCCTTATTGATATTGTTAATTCCTTGCTCGATCTTTCAAAGATGGAAGCGGGTATGATGACTTATAATTATGGCTATGCAGATATTTCTCAATTAATAAACAGGGCAGTTACCGAGTTAGAACCAATATCTGAGTCCAAAAATATCAAACTTGAAACAGAGATTGAAGATAGATTGCCACGAGTTAAGGTTGACAGCGAGAGAATTTTGCAGGTATTAAGGAACCTTATGGGAAATGCGATTAAGTTTACTCCAAATGGTGGAAAAGTTAAAATATTAGCACGTATGATAAATAACGAGATAGAGGTGTCAATTTCCGATACAGGAATTGGCATAGAAAAAGAAAATCTTAAAACAATTTTTGATAAGTTTCAACAGGCATCGATTAAAAGCCAAAGGTCTTTCAAGGGGACTGGATTAGGGCTTGCAATTGTTAAACATATAATAGATGCTCATGGAGGAAAGATTTGGGTGGAAAGCGAACCCGGAAAGGGAAGTACTTTCACTTTTGTATTGTCATCGTATTAACGGGTTTACTTATTATAAGCTGTAGTAGTTTAAAATCGAGGGAATACATTCTAAAAAGTGAAAGTCTGCTTCTCAAAGGTGAATTTGAAGCAGCCCTTGAGGAGAACCAAAAAATCTTATCAATTTGTAATGATAAACCACCAGCTGATAAAGCACTTTATAATATAGGTCTGATTTATGCACATTATGCTAATCCTCAAAAAGATTATAAAAAGGCGTCAGAATTTTTTTGGAAACTTATAAAGAATTTCCCGAAGAGCTCTAAGACGGAGGAGGCAAAAATTTGGATAGGGGTTTTAAACAAAATTGAAGGGGGCGACTTAAAAATACAGGAGCCTGTAACAAAAGAAGAAATTGCGAAAGATAAAGATACAGTCGGTAAAGAAGAATTAACAAAGAAAGAAGAAATAGAAAGACAAAAAATTCCTAAAAATATCATCCTCGCAGAAAGGCTTATGGCACGAGGCGAATATGAAAGAGCACTTGAGGAGAATAAAAAGATGCTATCCATATATTCTAATAAATCACCAGGTGATGAAGCCCTCTATAATATAGGACTAATATATGCTCATTTAAAGGATTACAGAAAAGCAAAGGATTCTTTTAAGAGGTTGTTAAACGAATTTCCAAATAGTTCACGTGTAAAGGAGGCAAAGATTTGGATAGGGATAATAGATGTGATAGAAGAAACAAAGAGAATAGATCTTGAAATAGAACAAAAAAAGAGAGAACTTGCTAAATAGGAGATAAGATGTCGAAAGAAAGGATATTAATAGTTGATGACGATGTGAACTTTTTAGAATTGTTAAAGATCAGGCTTGAATCAGCCGATTATGAAGTTATCACTCACTCTATTGAAGAAGATGCAATAAAGGCTGTTCAGCAGCAACCTTTTGCACTTTCAATCGTTGATCTTCAGCTTGTTAAAAAGGACGGGATAACGCTTATGGAGGAATTTCATAAGATAAATCCAGAGATGCCAGTGATAATCCTTACAGCTTATGGAAGTATTGAAAGCGCAGTTGAAGCTATGAAAAGGGGCGCTTTCAATTATTTAACAAAGCCTTTTGATCCTCGAGAACTTTTATTTAAGGTTGAACATGCTATCGAAAAACAAAAGTTATCAGGCGAAATTAAAAGATTAAAGAGCCTAATAAAGGAACAATACGATTTTAAAAATATAGTTGCAAAGAGTGAAAAGATGCAAGGGATATTAGAACAGGTTTCTCGTGTTGCTGAAACCGATTCTACGGTCTTTATTTATGGGGAAAGCGGTACAGGAAAAGAGCTTATAGCAAAAGCGATCCATCTTTCCAGTAATAGAAAAGAGAAGCCTTTCGTGCCTATAAATTGCGCTGCCATTCCCGAGACCCTGCTGGAGAGTGAGCTTTTTGGGTATGAAAAGGGGGCCTTTACTGGAGCATTAAAGAGCACAAAGGGACTACTTGTTCAGGCACATGAAGGGACTATCTTTCTTGACGAGATCGGGGACATGCCCCTTTCTATGCAGGTCAAACTTTTGCGTTTTCTTCAGGAGAGACAGTTGTATCCTATTGGCAGCAAAAACCCAATTGAGGTGGATGTAAGAGTAATCGTAGCAACGAATAAGAACCTTGTTGAGATGGTAAAAGAAGGACAATTTCGTGAAGACCTCTTTTATAGAATTCATGTAATTCCCATCCATATTCCCCCTCTAAGGGAGAGAAAGGAAGATATTCCGCTTTTAGTAGAGCATTTTTTAAAGAAATTTAATCAGCAGATGAGGAAAGAAGTTAAAGGGGTGGTGCCACTTGCGATGCAGAAACTTATGCTTTATGACTGGCCAGGGAATGTTCGTGAGCTTGAAAATATAATTGAATATGCAGTTGCAATGACTCAACATAATATGATAACAGAAGATTTGATTCTAATAGGGGATAAATCCCCAGAAATTTTAAAGCCTTTGAAAGAATCTAAAGCAAACTTTGAAAGAAGTTATTTAATAAATGTACTCGAGCTGACAAAGGGAAATGTCAGTAAGGCAGCGAAATTAGCAGGAAAATATCGGGCTGATTTTTATAATCTACTTAAAAAATATGGAATATCGCCTGAAAGGTTCAAAAAGACAGAAGATTAAAGTAATATTCCACATATAGCCTTTTAGCCCACTTTATTCATAAATTCATGAGTAATTGGCAGATGCAATATTTTCGCTCATTCTCGGCTCGATATAATCGAGCCTCCGAGGAAAATTCTTTCTTCGAAAGAATTTAAAACCGCTCAAATACTGCATCTGCCAAAATTCTTGTGAATAATATGGGTTTATATTATTTATATTAAAGTGAACGAAAAATTATACACTTTGATATCTTTCAAACCTTTGTAACCTGCCTAATTTTTCAAAATTTTTGAATATAGTTTTTAAAAATTTAAAATTATATTTGTAGGTTTTTTCATACAAAAAAATCTATTTTTATCTCAAAAACAAGAAATTAATAAATTATAAATTCTTTAAAAATCAAATAGTTATAAATATATTACTAACATTTTACTTTCTGGCATATAGTTTGCGTAAATAAGGTTTGTGAATTTAATAAGGAAAAGGATTGAATATAAATATAAAAATTATATCCTTTTATTTTTGTTATTATCCATTTTAATTTTATTGTTTGCTTCTGAATTATGCGCAGGAAGTATAACCCTTTCATGGGACCCGCCTACTACAAATGAAGATGGGTCGCCCCTTACTGACCTTGCTGGTTATAAGATTTATTATGGCACATCATCAAGAAACTATTCTTTTTACATTAATGTGGGCAATGTTAACTCTTATACGATAAATAATCTTACAGAAGGGGCAATTTATTATTTTGCTGTTACTGCTTATGATATCTCAGGCAATGAGAGCAAATTCTCAAATGAAGTTAGTAAAATAATTGAGCAAAATTTGACTCAATTATATACCCTTACTGTAACGAGGGCCGGAAATGGGACGGGGACGATAATCTCGATCCCTGCAGGAATAAATTGTGGATATGACTGCACAGAATCATACAGTGCAGGTTCTTTAATCACCCTCAGTGCAATGGCAGATTCGAACTCAATCTTTGTTGGATGGTCAGGTGAAAAGTGCACAGGTAATAGCACACGATGTATATTGACATTAAATGAACCTACAACAATAACAGCCAATTTCGAATCTGTAATGCAATGTTCTATCTCCGGAAATGTTAGTTCAAATAAGGGACCAATGTCAGATGTTACAGTCTTATTAAGGGGTTTTGGATTCGATAATATTTCTACTTTAACAGATGAAAACGGAAATTATTGTTTTTTAGGTCTTGGTCGAGGAGTTTATTCCATAAGGGTATCGGAGAACGGTTATATTTTTAATCCTTCGATAAGGCATGTGAGGTATATAAATTCTGAAGTAAGGGGTCAGGATTTTATTGGAACTCCCACTGCTAAT
Source organism: uncultured Nitrospiraceae bacterium (assembly GCA_964404225.1). Taxonomy (GTDB): domain Bacteria; phylum Nitrospirota; class Thermodesulfovibrionia; order Thermodesulfovibrionales; family SM23-35; genus Kmv42. The sequence goes on along the minus strand of CAYOJI010000003.1, from coordinate 35,640 downwards.
TCATATAACTTGTATAACTATTCTATCTCGGGGAGTATAATTCAGTCTAATGGAAATCCCAAGGAGGGCGTAACAGTTATTTTAAAAGGTGCGGTTGAAGATGTTACAATAACAGATTCTTACGGTAATTATTCTTTTACTGGTCTTCCTCAAGGAAATTATATAATAACTCCCGTATTATCAGAGTATAAGTTTAGACCATACCATAGACGAGTAACCATTAAAGGATTTGCTCTTAGTAATCAAAATTTTCTATGTATTGGCTCTGGAAGTTTTCGTTCTAATCCGAAAATAAATGATAGAGATTCAAGATCTAATCAATAATTAAGAAAGAGTTTAACCTTTTAAGGCTTATCTCCCATTAAATATTTATACTTCTTTAACAAATGCATTTTTAGTCGAATTACAAAATTTTCCTTCTTAATTTTTAGCCCACTTTATTATTGTCCAAAATATTTTAAAAAATAGATATGGCTCAATTTCATAAGCAAAATAAACTACCTTTTTCTATGTTAATAACTTTATCTGACTATAATGTCTATTCATAATTCATTAACTGAGGCTTCCGCTTCGACTCCAGCCTCATCGAGGTTACCCGTGATTTTGCTTCTGAAATCGAGCCATATCTCTTACTTTATGAAAGTTTGAAATATTTATTTTGGACAGATATGAGCCCACTTTATTCATAGATTCATAAATAATTGGCAGATGCGGTATTTTCACTCATTCTCGGCTCGATATAATCGAGCTTCCGAGAAAAATTCTTTCGAAGAAAAAATTTAAAACCGCTCAAATACTGCATCTCCAAAATTTTTTGATAATATGGGTTAAGTGTGATTATGCTCACAGCAAATAATGTTTATTTACTCTAATCTGAAAACATAAAAGATTAAATCTGTGGAAGAAGCTCTTTGATAGAGGGAGTTAAAAGTAGCGTTTCCGAAAAGGTAAACTCTGGGTAACCAGAGGGCACAAAGCCACGGGTCCTTGTTAATGTGCTTTACAATTGAAAGCCTGATTAGGATAGCCGGGTTGCCGAAGAAACAGCGTTTATCCTAAGTTTATCTTTGAGATAAAGCCTGTTTCCCTTTGAGGAAACAGGCTTTATTTATTTTGAGCCACCTTAAATTAGACGAATGAAAGATAAATGGGGGGAAGAAATGATGCATAAATGTAAGGCGATCAAAAAGATAGTTGGTATATTAGGATTCTTTTTTTTATGTTTTATATATTTTAATAATGTATATGCAGGGCGGGCAACCCTTTCGTGGGAGCCACCTACTACAAATGCAGATGGCACACCTCTTACAGATCTTGCAGGTTATAAAATCTACTATGGTACTTCAGCAAATAATTATTCTCAAAACATTGACGTGGGTAATGTTACCACTTATACAATTGATAATCTTACTGAAGGACTCACCTATTATTTTGTTGCTACTGCATATGATACGTCAGGCAATGAAAGCGAATATTCTAATGAGGTTAACAAATTTATATCATCGATACCACCTGTTCAGCAGTATAATCTAACGGTTAGCAGAGGAGGTACAGGCACAGGTACGGTGACATCGATTCCAGCAGGTATAAATTGTGGATCAGACTGTACAGAGGCTTATAATGCAGGGACAGTAGTTACCTTAACAGCGGTGGCAGATGCGAGTTCGATATTTGGAGGGTGGTCAGGGGCATGTAGTGGAACAGGGGCATGTAGTGTGACGATGGATGCGTCGAAATCTGTAACTGCGACGTTTAACATAAGGACTTATACAATAACAGCGACAGCGGGGACAGGTGGAAGCATAACCCCATCGGGCAATGTAACAGTGAATCATGGAGCGAGTCAGACATTTACCATAACAGCGAATCCGGGATATAAAGTTGAAGATATTAAAATTGATGGAATTTCTGTTGGCAATAGCTTCTCATATACCTTTAACAATGTTACAGAAAATCACTCCATATGTGTAACATTCAATATTTTAGATACAGACGGTGACGGCATATCTGACATCGAAGAATTTGGTCCTCAAGGTAATGATATAAATTATGACGGGAATAAGGATGGCATTCCCGATTACTTGCAGAATACCGCTGTATCGCTGTTTACATTTGATAGAAAAAATTATATCAGTTTATTTTCTGCTGATGGGAAAGCTTTATCAAATATAAAAGCAGAACCAGTTCCAGACAATGCACCTAACAATCTGATTTTTCCATATCAAATTCTACGATTTATTGTAAATAATGTCGTATCATCTACTCCTACAAAAGTTGTTTTAGTGCTTCCCGAAGGTGCTTCTGTCAATGAATATTATAAATATGGACCAACCCCCGATGATCCAGTACTTCACTGGTACAGTTTCATGTACGATGGAGAAACTGGAGCTGAAATAAATGGAAATATCATCACATTATATTTGATAGATGGCTTGAAAGGTGATGATGACATATTAGTTAATGGACAGGTTTTTGATCAAGGGGCACCCGTTAGCTATTCTATTGGGGTACCCAAAACGGGTCAGGATGTAAGCTATGCAAAGGGTGATGATGGAGACATTAAGGCAGGGATAGAATGGCCTAATCCGAGATTTACAGACAATGGAGATGGCACTGTAACGGACAATCTTACAGGGCTTATGTGGCTCAAGGATGGTGGATGTATGGGAAGGAGGAGTTGGAATAATGCACTGAATGTTGTGTCAGACTTCAATGTAAATTCTGGCAAATACAATTGTATAGGATATATGGGTAATTATTCAGACTGGCGTCTTCCTAATGTAAGGGAGCTTGAAAGTCTAATAAAATATGGTGAAGGTAATTCTGCAAATTGGCTTAATGTGGAGGGGTTTTCGAACGTAAAGGGCTATTATTATTGGTCATCAACACATTTACCTACTAACACCTTTACCTCGAATGGTACGCTTAGAGATTTTAACAAGAGTAGCACAAGGACAAATTCTAATGCATGGATAATAAACATGAGTGATGGAAAGTCAATAATAGGTAATGGCTGGTATGGGTATTATATATTGCCTGTTCGCGGAGGGATTGTAGAAAATAAATAATAAATAAAAAATTTGGAGAGGCAAGAAATTTTGAAGACTTAACTTGTTTCTTGCTTCTCCATTGATCGAAAAAATGCAATCATAATAATCCAGTTAACTCTAATCCAAATATCTGCATTTCTTTTATATCCTTGATTGTAACTTAGCCCACTTTATTCATAAATTCATGAGTAATTGGCAGATGCAATATTTTCGCTCATTTTCTGCTCGATATAATCGAGCCTCCGAGGAAAATTCTTTCTTCGAAAGAATTTAAGACCGCTCAAATACTGCATCTGCCAAAATTCTTGTGAATAATATGGGTTAGACTCTAATAAAAAATTTTATAATTTACTCTGACTTTCTGAAAATTGAAACCTTAGTTTTAAAAAAATGAAACCTTCGTCAAAATAATTTAACTATTTCTTGACTCTAAAAAAAAAACGATTATAATATTTTATAAAATAATAGCTTACAGGGTATTGTTAAATAATAAATTTAGATAAAATTAAATTAAACCATAATGTCAAATATATCAAATGTAATCTCTTACAGCTTTAATGTTGATAAGAGATTGAAGATAATTTCCTGGGACAAAAGTTCAAGTAGAATATATAGAAGGCCAGCCTCGGAGATTCAGGGATTAGCTTATTATAAAGTTATTCCGAGAATAAAAAAAGGTTCAAAGGATGCTGTTTTAGACGTAATAAAGACAGGTACTCCTGTCACGCTATCATCATATCAAAGCCTCTGTTTTTATGGTCAACCGAAAGTCTATATCCGAATTATCCCTCAAAAAGATGATAAAGGGAAAATAAATGGGGCTAATATTTTTATCAAGCAACATTCGGGGTGTATTGCATTTGATAATTTAAAAGAGTCGAAGAGGTTTATTGATATAGGTAAGATAGCTGCAACTTTGGCACATGGAGTTAGAAGTCCTTTAAATGCAATAAAAGGAGTGGTGGTATATTTGAGGGAAAAGTATGCTAATGAGAAACAGATGAAAGAGTTTACAAATATAATAGAAGAAGAAATTTCACGTCTTGATGAGTTTATTGCTAAATTTCTAAGTACATCCATTCAAGACGAAGGATTTTTAGAGACAGATATAAATTCTTTATTGAAAAAAATTGAGATCCTGATATCACTTCAAGCCCAATCCCTTAAGATTAAAAGTATTTTCAAATATGGTAAGACATTTCCAATATTAGTAAATTCTTTTCAAATGGAACAGGCTATTTTAAATATTATAAATAATGCTTTAGAGGCAATGCCTTTTGGTGGCACACTTTTTGTTAATACTAAATCTGAGATCGAAGACAATAAAGAGTTTACAGTAGTCGAGATAAGTGATACAGGAAAAGGCATCACTAAAAGTAAAGATATAACTTTAGTATCTCGAAAAAAAGGGAAAGGTTTGGGTTTATTTATTTCGCGAGAGATACTTAAATCCTTTGGTGGTCATATGGAGATAAAAAGTAAGCGAGATAAGGGTACTACTGTAAAGTTATATATTCCCGGGAAGATCAATGATTGACAAAAATTATGGAAAGGTTTTAATAGTTGACGATGAACCTAATGCAATAAAGGTTCTGTCTGCCATACTCATAGATGCAGGGTTTAATATCATATCCACTACAAGTGGCGAAAAAGCTATCAACATAGTGTCAGAGGAAGACATTGATGTAGTTGTGACAGATTTAAAGATGCCCGGTACTGATGGTATGCGACTATTTGATTATGTTATCGAGAATCATCCTCAGATCCCTGTAATTTTTTTAACAGCTTATGGAACGGTTGATTCTGCTGTTAATGCTATGACAAAAGGGGCATTCTATTACTTCATTAAACCACCTGATTATCTTAAACTTAAAACGATTATTTCAAAGGCATTAGAACAGAGATATTTGAAAAAAGAAATAGAAAATCTCTCCAAAAGATTCTTGAAAGACAAAAACTCAATTCGGCTTATTGGCACTACACCCCAGATGCTAAAGATATTTGATACTGTCGAGGTGGTTAAAGATTCTGTCGTTAGCGTATTAGTTTGTGGGGAGACGGGAACTGGAAAAGAATTAATAGCTAATGCATTGCATTTTACAAGCAAGAGAAAGGATAAACCATTTATTGCAGTAAATTGTGCTGCTATACCAAGAGAATTAATAGAGGCGGAATTATTTGGCTCTGAAAAAGGTGCGTATACAGGTGCTGTTTCTAAACGCATAGGTAAGATCGAAGAGGCTTCCGGCGGTACACTCTTTCTTGACGAAATTGGAGAGCTTGAGCTTTCAGTTCAGGCAAAACTTTTACGTGTGCTTCAAGAAAATGAAATAGAACGTCTCGGAAGTAATAAAAAGATAAAAGTAGATTTTAGACTTGTATACTCTACAAATAGAAATTTAAAAAAGGATGTTGAAGAGGGTAGATTTAGGAAAGACCTTTTTTACAGGATAAATATTATCATGCTGGAGTTACCTCCTCTGCGAGAAAGGATAGCTGATATCCCTTTATTAGTTAATGAGTTCATTAAGGAATTCTGCGTTAGGGAGAACAAAAAGATTCCTGAAGTGGCTGATGAGGTTATGCAAATATTTCAAAAATATCACTGGCCCGGAAATATCAGACAATTGAAAAATGTGATAGAGAGGGCTGTTGTTTTATCGAAAAATAACATTATTACGTTGAAAGAATTACCAGAAGAATTTTCTGAAATTGATAAGGATATAAATTTGAACACAAATAAGACCCTGAAAGATATCGAAAAACAGGCTATTTTAAATGTATTAAAAGAATGTAAAGGAAATAAATCGAAATCAGCAAAAATACTCGGCATATCACGTAAAGCATTTTATAATAAATTGAAAGAATTCCAAATTGTGTAGTTTGGATACATTTATCCAAAACACAATGCTTCTAACTTACACATAAAAGCTTCCTCTTAATAAAGGTTATTTAAAAGATTATCTTTAGAATAATATTTTATTTCTTGATATTTTTTAATTTTTAGAAAACATTCTTCAAAAGTTATGAGTCTTTATTAAAGTATCACTTTCAATTTTTGGGTATCTTATCTTCGATTGGTATGGTCATTGCTTTTTAAGATCTATAGGCTATCAGATAATTATCATTTTGTCCCCTAATTATCGAAGGCCGATTTGAGGGAGGGAATTCTATATTTTAATGGAATGGTTTGCCTTGTACGTTAAATCAAGACATGAGTTTGTTACTAATAACGAATTGCAAAAGAAAGGAATAGAGACCTTTCTACCGTCTATAAAAAAGTCAAGACAATGGAAAGATAGAAGAAAACTTATTGATTTTCCACTATTTCCAGGCTATATATTTTTCCATATCTATCCAGAAAATGATGGTTTCCTTAATGTTCTTAAAACGCGGGGTGCTGTAAGAATAGTCTCTACAGAAAAAGGACATCCTACACCTATACCTCCTATTGAAATAAATTCACTAAAACTTTTGATTGAAAGCGGTGAAAAGTTTGATGTCTACCCTAATTTAAAAGAAGGACAACGAATAAGGGTTTCAAAAGGACCATTAAAGGGTGCCGAAGGTATTCTTAAGAAAAAAGAGGAACAGTATATGTTTCTTATAAACATAGAGTTGTTAGGTAGAAGCGTTGGCGTAAAGATTCACGCAGATTGTATTGAGAGCGCTTAAATAGAGTGCTTTACCTAACATCGGTTTCTTTATTTAATTAGTTTTGTTTAATTCCCCAGTGGGTCTTCTCTGTTACATATGTAACTGAGAAGGCGGAGCATTGCCTACATAATTAAAGACCTAAATAGACAATCTAATCTTACCAAATTTTAAATCGAGGATATCATGAAAAAGGTATTAATCATTGATGAAAAAGTTTTTTCTTCAATATGTTCTGCCATTCTTGAATTAGAGGGATTAAAAGCCGAAGTATGTGATATGTCATCCGAATATCTTAGTTTATTTAATCTTAAAGAGTTTGGACTTATAATTATGAGCTATCCCACTTCTTATCCTGTAATCAATGATATAAAAAGTTCAAATCTGCCAGTAATTGTTCTTACTGATCATATAAATAGAGAAGTGATCAATTTATTGGAAGAAATACCTCTTTCACATTGCATGGTAAAGCCTATCGACTATAAAAAGTTGAGATTATTAGTAAGAGAAATAATGAATGAGAAAAATAATCTTTCTAAATTCTATACATACAAAATATACTAAAGTTTACGTTAGGAGATAAATAATGAAAAAACTCATATTGATATTTATTTTTACAATTTTTATAAATACTATTCTATGGGCATCAAATGAACAGAGTTACAAGATTGGTGATGAAGATGTCCTTCAGATATCTGTATGGGGGAATCCCGAGTTAACCGTTCAAGTTCCTGTTAGACCCGATGGTATGATATCTGTTCCTCTTTTAGGTGATGTTAGGGCAACAGGTTTAACCCCTAACGAACTTAAAATTTTACTGGAAAAGGAATATGCTAAATTCATCAAAGCACCGACTGTTAGTGTAATAATTACCGCGATAAATAGTTTTAAGGTCTTCGTAGTTGGCGAAGGTTTAAGAATTGGTGGAACATCAGGGATTGGTGCATCAGGTGCTATAACCCTAAAAAGGAATACAACGCTTCTACAGCTACTTGCTCAACTTGGTTCGCTACAGAATTCGGATTTACATAATGCCTTTTTATTAAGGGATAAGAAGAAACTCGATATCGATTTTTACAGATTAGTTATAAAAGGTGACATATCTCAAGACATAGAGTTAAAACCAAATGATGTAATTTTTATCCCTGACAATTTCGAAAAACGCATAATGGTTATCGGTAAAGTTAGAACACCGGGTGTGCTTTCGTATAGGGAGGGTATGACGGTTTTGGATGCAATATTAAATACAGGAGGCTTCACAGAGTTTGCTAATCCCAATAATGTGCTTGTTATAAGAAAGGAAGATAATAATGATGTTAAAAAAATAGAAGTAGAATTAAAAGATGTATTCAAAAAAGGCGAGGTAATTAAAGATATACCTTTAAAGCCAGGAGACAGAATAATAATTGATTAAAGGGGGGATATATGGCACCTGATAAGACGAAATATTTTGATATAAAGCGTTATCTGGCAATAATACAAAGGAGAAAATATATAGCATTGATAGTCGGACTTCTCGTATTGTCTTTATTTACATGGGGAAGTTTTATCATGCCTAAGACATACGAGGCGAGTACTACTATTTCTATCGAAAGAGATTCTGTATTAGAGCCACTTATTAGGGGTGTGGGGGTTCAGGTAAACATAGAAGACAGGCTAAGAAATATCAGAAATGAAATTACGAGTAGAAATATTATTGAAAAGGTAATAAAAAAATTGGGGTTAGATTCAGGTGTAAAAGATATGGTTCAATACGAAGCCCTCATAGAAAAGATAAGAAAAAAACTTGAAGTTACAGTGCGAGGCGGTGGACCTAATTTATTAAATATTAAATATAGAGACGAAGACCCGAAAAGAGTGGTTGATGTAGTTAATACAATTACTAATACTTATATAGAAGAGCAAATGTTTTTAAGAAGAACAGATACCTCTGATGCTTATGAATTTATTCATGGTCAGCTTTTAGAATACAAAAATAAACTTGAAGAGTCTGATAGGGCTATAAGAGAGTTTAAAGAAAAAAATCCTAAGCTTGTTCCTCAAAGTGAGACCACGCTTCTAAGTAGATTAGAGGGGTTAGAAACTCAAAGGATGGAAACAGATATCAGAATGAATGAACTAATTAGAAAAAGAGATAATCTTAAAAAACAATTATCAGGGGAGAAAGAATTAACAGTCGCAATTGTTACAAGAGAAGGTTCACCTCAGGCAAGATTGAACTATTTAAATAACCAGCTTATGCTATTATTGACAAAATATACAGAAAATTATCCGGAGGTAATTAAAATAAAACAGGAGATAGAAGAACTAAAAAAACAAATAGCTCAAGCTAAAGAGTCAAAAATTGAAGGCACTGGTTCAGAAACTGCTACATTGAATCCTATTTATCAACAATTGAAGGAAGATCTAACAAGGACAGAGGCTGAAATAGAATCTTTAAAAGGAAGGCAATCAGAGTTGATAAGACAGCAGCAAGAAATCCAAAGAATATTTGGACGGTTACCAAAAGAACAGGAAGAATGGGCAAAATTACAAAGAGATAGAAATGTATATCAGCAATTATATGATCAACTTTTACAAAGACTCGAAAACGCAAGGGTATCAAAAGAGATTGAACTTACCAATAAAGGGGAGACCTTTAGAATAGTTGATCCTGCAATACCTCCGCTTTTACCTGTTAAACCTGATAGGGTTAAGATGATTCTCTTAGGTATTTTCCTTGGAATAGGTGCCGGTATCGGAATAGTATTTTTATTAGATTATTTTGATCATTCCTTGAAAGATGAAGAAACGATTGAAGAAAATCTTAAGATACCCGTACTTGCAACTATTCCAAAAATAATTACAGAGGAAGAAGAAGCTGCCATAAAAAGATTCGATAGAAAGATTTATGCAGTCACCGCTGCTTATCTAATTCTTATAGGTATAGTTTTTATGGATGCATTTATCTCGAGGTATATAGGTATTACATTAATCGGTTTTTAATGGAGGTTATCGAATGAGTAGAATTGAAAGGGCATTAGAAAAGGCTGAAGAAATAAGAAAGTCAGTAAAGAATACTGATACAGAAGAAATAGTTACCATCCCTTTAAAAGGTGTTTCTCATAAGTTCGAGATAGGTGCACCGATTATTGATATGGAAAAGGTGGATAAGCATCTGATTTCCATTACAGATCCAAATTCTTCTGTAGCAGAACAATATAAAAAGCTCAGAGTAAGTATTCTCAAGGCTACAGAAAAAGAGTTCCTTAATACCATATTAATTACAAGCCCTGAGATAGGTGAGGGCAAGACACTCACAGCAATAAATCTTGCTGTCACTATGGCTAAAGAGATTGATTATACCGTCCTTCTCGTTGATGCTGATCTCAAACACCCTTCAATTCATAAATATCTTGGCATCGAAGCAAAATACGGTCTTAGCGATTATCTTATGGCTAAAGTTGAAATCCCTGACATAATGATTAAGACAGGGATAGGAAAACTTATTTTCTTACCAGCAGGTAGTGCAACTGATGGTTCCTCTGAACTTTTATCTTCTGATCGGATGAAAAAACTAATACACGAACTGAAATATAGATATAATGATAGGTATATAATCTTTGATTCAGCACCCCTTCTTATTACATCTGATACTATTTCATTAGGCAGTCTTGTAGATGGTATTTTATTAGTTATGCAGGCTGCGCATACTTCACTTAAAACAGCGGAGAAGGCGATTTCTTTAATAAAAGGGGCGAACATTCTTGGGGTTGTGTTTAATAATGTTCCACGCGAATTTGCCAAAAATCTGTATCCATATTACTACGGTTACGGTAAGGAAGGTTATTATAAAAAGGTTGAGAAAATTAGGGAGTAATTATTTTAATAATTTAGGTTAGGGTTAAAATGTATAATTCATTCTTTGGTTTTAAATATTCACCCTTCAAGCTTACACCTGATCCCGATTTCCTTTTTCTAAGCAAGGTACACAAAAAGGCCTTAACATATCTTAATTACGGATTAAATTCTGATACTGGTGGTTTCATTCTCATAACTGGTGAAGTGGGAACGGGCAAGACTACCTTAATAAGAAGTGTAATGAAGAGGAATCAGGAAGATATCGTTTTTTCCAGAGTTAACAATACGCGATTGACTTCCGATGAATTGCTTTCGATGATAAATGATGATTTTGGACTTAGTATAGAGGGAAAGGATAAGCCTCGACTCTTAAGGGATTTGACAGATTTTCTAATCACACAATTTGCAAAAAGGAGAAAGGCTGTTCTGATAATTGACGAGGCACAAAATTTATCTCCTGAACATCTTGAAGAAATAAGGCTCATCTCGAATCTTGAAACTGATAAATCTAAGCTTCTACAGATAATACTCGTAGGTCAGCCCGAGTTAAGAAAAATCCTTACAAAGCCTGAACTCAGGGCGTTTAGACAGAGGACAAATGTAAGCTGTCACATCTCTCCTTTAACACTCGAGGAAACCGAACAATATATATTTCACAGACTTAATGTTGCAGGTAATAGAGATGCTGTTATTTTTGAAAAAGGATCGATACCTCTCATTTATAAATTTTCAAGGGGCATTCCGAGACTAATAAATATTGCATGTGATTTTTTATTACTCGCTGCATTTACTGAACAAACTAAAGAAATATCTCTAAAAATGGTTAAAGAAGTAATGAGTGATCTTGAAAAAGAAAATATGTATTGGCAAGATGAAAAACCCGAAAATAATCAGAGCCTCATAAGAGATATTGAGGAGAGCAAAAAAGATAATGATTTTCATTTGGAATATATCAAAAAAATGAATATCTTAAAGAAAGTTTCTGATACAGAAAAAGAGCTTTCTGTCACGAAATATAGACTCAAAGCTGAATTGGAAAATGAATATTCATTGATGGATGCAAGATTTGATAAGATGGTAAAGGAATTAGATCTTATTAGACTACAATTGACAAAGAGATAAAAACAAACATAGTGATGATATAGTCCAATATAGCAAAAAAGAAATGTCAGTATTAAAGAAGTTAAAATAATTACTCAAATGAAAGAACATAGCGAATTCGAGATTAAAGATAAAGTAAAGGCATTTATTGTCAATAATTTTTTAATGGATGTTAGTTCAAATACCTTAAACGATAATGATTCCTTTTTAGAAAAGGGGATTATTGACTCTACAGGGGTTCTGGAATTAGTGAGTTTCATCGAGGAGACATTTAATTTAAGGGTAGAGGATGAAGAATTGATTCCTGACAATTTAGACTCCCTGAATAAGCTAACTTCTTATATAAGAAGGAAAGGCAATGCTGGTTAATGAATTTTTAGAAAAAAGTGTAGAACGATTTTCTGATAAGGTTGCGCTGGTTTGCAATGACAGGAGATTTACCTTTGCTGAGATTAACATTTCTGCTAATTCACTCGCTAATGCTTTAATTTCTGAAGGACTGGAGAAACAGGATAGGGCTGCTATATATTTAGAGAATTCTGTCGAAACCGTAGTTTCTATTTTTGGAATACTGAAGGCATCTGGCATATTTGTTGTAATAAATCCTCAGGTCAAAGCGAAGAAATTAGAATACATTCTGAATGATTGTCAGGTAAAAGCCTTGATAACCGATGTAAAGCATTTAGAGGAGGTAATAGATGTTCTATATAATTGTCCGAATCTTCATTTGGTAATCCTTACAGATTATGAACGCCTGAACTCATTAACGCTTAA
>CAYOJI010000003.1:1597-23211 GCA_964404225.1 uncultured Nitrospiraceae bacterium | reverse complement strand
TTGTTAATCCAAAATTATTATCATATTCTTCAATTTTAAAACAATACACATCTGAGCAGCCTCCAAAACGTTGCATAGATATTGACTTAGCTAGTCTTATTTATACCTCGGGTTCAACGGGTCATCCTAAGGGAGTAATGCTTACCCACCTTAATATGGTGTCGGCAGCCAATTCGATAATTGAATATTTAGAGAATACCAGCGATGATATAATAATCAATTGTTTACCCTTATCCTTTGATTACGGACTATATCAGGTTTTAATGGCTTTTAAATTTGGTGGGAGGGTGGTTCTCGAAAAGTCATTTACTTATCCCTATAAGATAATTGAGTTAATTAAGAAAGAAAGAGTGACGGGATTCCCTTTAGTTCCCACAATTTCAGCTATTCTGTTACAACTTAAAAACTTAAATAAACATGACTTTTCAAGTTTAAGATATATTACTAATACAGCGCAGGCTTTACCACCCAAACATATTTTTAGACTAAGAGGGCTTTTTCCCCATGTGAAGATTTATTCTATGTATGGCTTAACCGAGTGTAAAAGGGTATCTTACCTGTCTCCTGAGGAATTATTGAGGAGACCGACTTCTGTAGGTAAAGCAATGCCAAATACAGAAGTCTATATAGTAAATCAAAATGGTGAAAAGATTACCCAGCCCGGTCAGATAGGAGAACTTGTAGTAAGGGGTGCAAATATTATGAAAGGATATTGGAACCTTCCTGAAGAAACTGATGAGAGGCTAAAACCCGGTGTATATCCGAATGAAGTGGTTTTATACACAGGTGATCTTTTCAAGATGGATGAAGACGGATATCTTTATTTTATCTCTCGCAAAGACGATATTATAAAAACCGCAGGAGAAAGGGTCAGTCCAAAAGAGGTAGAAAATGCCTTATATGAGATAGAGGATATAGTCGAAGCAGCAGTAATAGGAGTAGATGATGAAATTTTAGGTCAGGCAGTCAAGGCGGTCGTGGTTTTAAAAAAGGGCTCAAAACTAACAGAAAAAGACATTATCCTACATTGTTCTAAGCATTTAGAAAACTTTATGGTCCCTAAATATGTTGAGATACGTAATGAATTACCCAAGACCACAACCGGAAAGATTCGTAAGAAGGATTTGGTCCAGATACCATCATGAAATTCCACAAAGATATTCTTAAAATTGATTGTAAGATCGAAGTTGAGCGTATTTGTTCATTTATACAGCAACAGATGATTGCAATGAAGCGTGAAGGTATAGTGATAGGATTGAGTGGTGGAGTAGATTCTGCGGTTAGTGCTGCCCTTTGTATGAGGGCAATAGGTAAAGATAGGGTATTTGGTTTGATCCTTCCTGAAAGGGATTCCAGTCCAATTAGTGCAGTATATGCAGATAAACAGGCTAAAGTATTAGGTATAAGAACAGAGACAATTGACATCACTCCTATTCTTGAAAGTTTTGGGACCTATGAAAAAAGGGATAAGATTATTAGGGAAATCTTCCCTGAATATACAAACAAACATAAATTAAAGATTACACTGCCTGCTGATTTATTATCCAAGGACGCCTATAACTTTTTTACTTTAAGAATAGATGATGGTAAAGGCAATATAAGGTCAGTCAGACTCACAAAGGAGATGTTAAATGGCATCGTGGCTGCTACAGATACAAAACAAAGGACAAGGATGACGTACCTTTATTATTATGCAGAAAAGGAGAATTATCTTGTTTGCGGAACGACTAATAAGACCGAGACTATACAAGGGTTTTTTGTCAAATATGGAGATGGCGGAGTTGATATAGAACCAATTGCCCATCTTTATAAGACTCAGGTGTATCAACTTTCTGGATATTTAGGAATAATAAAGGAGATTATAGAAAGGACGCCCAGCCCGGATACATTCAGTTTTCCAGTAAGCGATGAGGAGTTTTACTTTCGTATTCCCTATGATAAATTGGACCTTCTACTTTATGCGTGGGAAAATAACATCGCTATAACTGATGTCTGCAGAGTTATGGATCTAAAAGAAGAGCAGGTAAAAAGGGCATTCAGGGACTTTAAAGCAAAGTTTAATGCAACACAACATTTGAGGCAGTTACCACCAACACTATGTTAGTTGAGTAAGTTGACTGGTTGAATACGTTGAATAGCTGAATAGGTGATTAGTTGAATGGTTGAGTAGTTGACTATCAATCAATAAACCAGTAACCAATTATCTAAATTTAACGGTATGCCATACAGTACATTTGAGGAATTAGAGGTCTATAAGTTAGCAAGGGAGTTCAGAAAAAAGATTTATAAGTTAGTTAAAAACCTACCTGAAGAAGAAAAATTCAATCTGGCCAGCCAGATGCGCAAGGCTTCTTCCTCTTTGACTAACAATATAGCTGAAGGTCACGGAAGATATCATTATCAGGAAAATATTCAATTTTGTCGCCAATCTCGCGGTTCCCTATCTGAACTTATCGATGATCTGAACATTTGTCTTGATGAAGAATATTTCCCTGAGAGTTATCTAAACAATCTTAAACAAGAAGCATACCAAGTCAATAAACGTTTAAATGGATATATTTCATACCTAAAAAGAAGAAAACAAGAAGATACCCAATAAACCAGTAAACCAGTCAACTAATAAACTAATTAACCAATCAACCCAATAAATGAATCAAATAACCAATCAACTAATCAACCAATCAACCAATCAACTTAATCAACTGAGGATTTGCTCCAACTGCGTCCTTCCCGAGACCTTTCCGGGTATTCGCTTTGACAGCCAAGGAGTTTGCAATTTCTGCCTGGAATTTAAGAGGGTAAAAAATTTAGAAGAAAAAAAGAAAGAATATAAACAGAAATTTGAGAGATTGGTTAGAGAATATAAAGGAAAAAATAGCTATGATGCCTTAATGTGTTACAGCGGTGGGAAAGACAGCACCTATACCCTTATTATCCTAAAGGAAGAATATAGTTTAAATGTTCTTGCATTTACTCTCGACAATGGATTTATGCCTGGACAGACATTTAAGAATATCCGCAATGTTATAGAAAATTTGAGCATCGACCACATATTCTTCAAACCCCGCTTTGATATCCTTGAAAAGATTTTCTGTGAATGTTCTAAAGATAATATTTATCCTCCCAAGACACTCGAAAGAGCAAGTTCTATATGTACATCATGTATGGGTATAGTAAAATTTAGTGCACTTCGTCTCACTATCGAAAAGAATATCCCTTTTATTATTTTCGGCTGGTCCCCTGGTCAGGCGCCTATAACATCATCAATTGTGAAAAACAATCCTCAAATGTTGAGGATGATGCAAAACGTGGTCTTCGAGCCACTGTATAAATTAGCAGGAGATGAAATAAAAGCCTATTTTCTTGAGGATATATACTTCAAAGGGTCATATCATTTTCCTTATAACGTAAACCCCCTGGCATTCCTTGATTACAACGAAGAGAAGATATACCAAAAAATCTCCAGAATTGGCTGGATGGCACCTGAAGACACAGACAGTAACTCCACCAATTGTCTTCTGAATGCATTTGCAAATGATGTTCATATAAAAAGATACGGTTTTCATCCCTATGCATGGGAGATAGCCAATATGATAAGACAGGGTGTTATGAGTCGAGAAGAAGGCTATCAAAAGATTTATCAGGAACAACCAAAAAAACTCGTGAAATTTGTAGAAGAAAAGCTTTTTAATCTAAAAACCGTGAAAGATGGAACTCTGTAGAGGATTTGAGAACTGGCTTGAATGTTTAGGGTGTCCGTACTTGTGTACAAGAAAGTGTCCTCTTGAAAGTGAAAACGTAATAGAGGAAATGAAGAGACACAAGAAACTTTTTACGGAGATAAATAACAAACAAGAAATTCAAGGTTCAGAAAAAGTGTCTTCATAAAAATGGTAAAACTGCAATTAATCCCACTGCCATTTACTGGTGATCTAACCTGTGCTAATATTTAATGATGAATAATATAAAAAAGCATATTACACCTTTAGAGGATAAATTTATAACCAAACTCATTGATAGAATTAGATTCATAGAAGGTATAATAGCCCTTATCCTTTACGGTTCGAGGGTGAGTGGTTTTTCAAACGAAGATAGCGATCTCGACATAGCACTTATAACAAACAAATCTATGCCGAATGATAAGCTTGATAGAATAAAAGATGAACTCACCGAAGAAATGAATATCACAGGAGAATTAAGGATTGATTTATTTAGCTTTACAGAGGAAGAGATAAAACATCTTCCTATAGGAAAAGAGATAGAAGAGAAAGGATTGCTTTTGTGGAAGAAGGACTGGAACTCGAAAAAGGCTTTATAGACCTTACAGTTACAGAAATTAAAAGCCTAAAAGGGAATATTAAAGAAGCAGTATGGAGGAAAGCTGTAACGAACATCTATTATATATTTCTAAATCTTATAAGGGCTATTCTTGCAGAGAAGGGTATCTATCCGAAAACCCAGGAAGATATTGAAAGGATGTTTTCACTTCATTTTATAAAAGGGGAGGTATTTCCAAAAAAATTGCTACCTATTTTTCAAATCTTATGTCAAGAAGGACAGAGGCAGACTATAAATTTTTCATAGATTTTTCAAAGGATGACGTTAAAGGTATCTTGGATGGCTTGAAGAGGCGCTTCCCTATTTCAGAAATGCAATGAATGAAATATGGAATCTTGAAATAGATAAGACCGTTAAAGAAATTATCGAATCTTTAAAAACCTGAAAGCTTATTTCGTTAAATTTTTATATCAATTTGTAACTGAAAATAATGATTTTAAAGTAGTGCCAGGTATAACAATATGGTCAATAGGATATGGAGGGAGATAACGAAATGATTATCAAATCATGCATAAATTGCAGGTTTCATGAGGTCAGAGAGGGAGAAGAGGGTAAGATGAGTTATTGTAAAAAAGAGTGTTGTTGGGCACAGTATTCTGATTGCATAATTCAAAAGGCTTTAGATCGCTTTTTAAAAGAAGAAAGTCAATATCCTGCCTTGAAATAGTTTAACTATAAAAGCAAATCGTAATGTTCTTCAAACTTTTAAGCTTATTTATAGTTACATTGATTACTATGTCTTTTCTATGGAATGGATTGGATATGCGTAAAGAGATACCATCTCAAGAAATTATCCCTTTGGATGGGGCAATTGCAATTGTATCTGCTGATAAAGAATTAGCAAAAAAACTGAAAATAATATTATATTCAGAAAATGGTGGAACTAAAAAAATGTTTTTTGACAACAAAGGGTTTTGTATTTTTGGGGGTCTTAAAAATAATAGAAATTACAAGATTAAAATAAAAAGGGTAGACTTTAAAGGGAAGCTTTTATACAAACCTCTACAGATGACTATTTTACCGAGAGAAAATGGTTCGAGATATTTTATCTTAGTCGGAGCTTCGATCGGGAAAGGCTGGGAGTTCGAGAAATTGCCATTTAGGCAGAATTGGAAATCCAATATTGTATTGGGATTTCGTGCAAAATATGATTTTGATAAAGGCGATAAAATTAAGGATATAGTAGAACTACCTATTTCAATCTCTGGGGTAATCATTAAAGAATGTGCAGCGTATTTTCCAAGGGATATTGATAAAAGTCAAAAACTTTTAAAAGAATGGGTGGTTCTATTACGAAACCGCAACATAACTCCTATCTTAGCAACTGTCGTTCCTGTTACCAAAGAACATGACGCGAAACGCCCAGGCAGGTTTAATTCTATATTGTTATTTAATGATTTCATTAGAGGGTACGCTTACCAAGAAAACATCGAAATACTTGACCTTGAAAAAGCATTAAGAATTAGTGATGAAGATCGACATTTAAGGGATGAATATGCACAACCAGATGGCCTTCATCTTGTAAAGGAAGCATATCTGCGGCTTGACCAGACTATTTTACCATTGATAAATCATATAATTTTATCGAATAAATAAAAGATATCTAAAAATGATAAATATTTTTTTAAAATTAATAAAGGATATTACTAAAAAAATAAGTAAATCATTGGAATTACGGAAATATGATGATTATACGATTGCAGAATATTTCAGAAAACAAGGAGCTCAGATAGGAGAAGGGTGTTATATTATTCCAAGGAGTTTAGGTAGCGAGCCTTATCTTGTAAGGATAGGGAATCATGTAACTATAGCAAAAGGTGTTACATTTATAACCCATGACGGTGGTGCCTGGATAGCAAGGGATGAATATCCAGATATTCAGGTATTTGGTCCCATAATAATTAAAGACAACTGTGTAATTGGCCAAAATGCTATTCTATTTCCAAATATTAAAATTGGTCCTAATTCAATAGTTGGAGCGGGTTCTGTAGTAGTTTCCGATGTCCCTCCTAATACAATTGTAATGGGAGTTCCAGCGAGACCATTTGGTTCTGTTGCACGATATAAACAGAAATGTATCGAGCGATGGAAAGAACAAAAACCGCCAGATTGCTTAATAGAGCCTGATAAAAATTGGTGGAATTCGAGACATTTTGAAGAGAATAGAGAGAAATTAAGAAAACATCTTTTGCGAGTCTTTAAAGAAGAACTCATAGAATAAAAAAAGAAGTAATTATAATGAATAACCTGAACTTGAAACAGTCAGAAAATGGAAAAATAAATATACTTATCATCACCGACGTTTTTAAGATGATGGCAGGTTCTGAACGAAATATTAGTCAGCTTTTGACTAACATTAATAAAGAGAAGTTCCAGTTATTTGTTACTTGTTTTGTTTCGGGAGATCTTGCTCAGAAGATGAGAGAGAAAGGATATCCCATCTTTGATCTTTTAAGGGGTGGAGTATATACATCAAAAGGGATAAAAAATTTATTTTTTCTTAAAAGATTAATACATGAAAATGAAATTTCATTAATTGTAACATATCACGAAAGTTCTGATTTTTACGGTTTGATTCTTTCGCGTATTTGTAAAATTCCTGTAGTTTCAAACAGAAGGGATATGGGGTTTAAGGCTAAACTCCATCATAAAATAGCATACAGAGTTATGGGAAGATTTTTTGATGGAGTAATAACGGTTTGTGATGCTGTAAAACGAGAGATGTTGACCCGTAAATGGTTTCCTGAGGATAAAATTTATACGATATATAATGGAGTCGATTTAGACACTTTTGGATATCAAGACTCGACTGAAATAAAGAAAAATATTGGAATTAATATTGAACATGTAGTAGTTGGTATTATTGCGAATTTTAGAGAGGTCAAAGGTATAAAATATTTTATTGAGGCTGCGTCGAAAATTACTAAATATAATAGTAAAGTTGATTTTTTAATTGTTGGTGAAGATATGTATGAACCGGCATGTACAAAGAAAGATTTAGAACTTATCGCTAAAGAAATGGGTATAATTGAAAAATGCCATTTTTTAGGAAGGAGGGAAGATATACATAACATAATCTCAATGTTTGACATTGCGGTTGTTCCGTCACTTACCGAAGGGTTTTCGAATGTAATTTTAGAATATATGGCTTTTAAAAAACCAGTGGTAGCCACAGATGTTGGTGGTAATAGAGAAGCTGTTATACATGGGGAGACTGGTTTATTAGTTCCACCCAAAGATTCTGATGCTATTGCTGAAGCGGTGATATCAATTATGAAAGATAATAAATTTGGTGAACAATTAGGCAGTAATGGAAGAAGAAAAGTAGAAAAAGATTTTTCTTTAGCAATAATGATAAAGAAATATGAAGAATTTTTTGAAAGAGTGATTAATTTTAATAAAAATTTTGTTACAAGTGAATGTTTAAATTTTAAATAACATTTTAAGTTATAAAAGACTTTCTAAACTATGACTAAAACAGAAATAAGAGTTAATTTAATCTCTGAAGAAGATTTTTTAAATATGAGAACTGAATGGAATACACTACTTAACGAATCTGTTACAAATGAATTATTTCTTAATTGGGATTGGATATATAGTTGGTGGCAAGTTTATAAGGACGACAGAAAAAAATTAAATATACTTGCCATAAGAAATAAATCAGGTAAAACAATTGGCATAGCACCATTTTATATCCAGAATAGTGATTTTTTGGGGGTAAAAAAGAAGATTTTGAAATTCTGTTCTTCTGAAGAGACGTTTCCTGACCATTTGGATTTTATTTGTCTTAAACAATACGAGAATGAAGTTTTCAACGCAGTTTTCCAATATCTTAGGATCAATAATAAAGAATGGGATGTTATAGTTTTTAATGGATTAAAAGATACATCAGTTATCGTAAAAAATCTGATTAATATTAATAGAAATGCATTTAATAGCCAAATAATTTCAGAATGTGTGTGTCCATATTTAGATCTTAGCAATAGTTTTACAAATTACATCAATACATTTTCACATAAAAAGAGATATAATCTGATAAAGAAGCGTAAAATATTATTAGAGAAAGAGGGTTTTATTCTTAAAATTTTAGATAATTTAGATTGCTACGAAGAATATTTAAATTTATTATTCAGTCTTCACGCTGAAAGAGTACATCGTAAAGGAATTAAAACAACTTTTTTTGGTGAGCATGTTTATAATTTTCATAAAAACATTATTAATAGACTATCTGGTGAAGGGAAAGTTTTGTTAGCGTTCTTATATAAAGGATCAGAGCCATTAGGGGCAATTTATTGCATAAGATATAATAATAAATATTATTTTTATCAATCAGGTTTATCTGCCGAGGGTGAAAAAAAAAGTGCTGGTACTATTCTCATGTCTTTAATAATAGAAAAAGCATTTGAAGAAGGTTGTAATGAATTTGATTTTCTGCGAGGGGCGGAAGAGTATAAATTTTATTGGACTAAGAATTTTAGAAAAAATTACGATATTGTAATTAGAAAGAATAATATTATAGGAATATTTTTATACATAATAGATTATATTAAAAAAAATTTAAAATCCGTCAAACATCTCTATTTTAAGTCAAAAGTAGATTTATCTCAAAAATAGATTTATCTTCACATGAAATTTTTATTAAAATTGTTTAAGTTTTTATTAAGATTTTTTATAAAAAACTATTACGAGTTCAGAATAGATTAAGAATAATATTACTGCAAATAAAAAAAATTTATATGTAGATCCTCGAGTAAGAATAAGTCCGTTATCATATTTCAAGGTAGGAAATAATGTTACTATAGCAGAAGGTAGTATATTAGATTGTGGTGGTCAAATATGGTGCAATTATAGAGGAGGAATTAAAATCGGAACTGCTTCAAGAGTATAAATAAAAATTAGCAATGAAGGATTTGGAAAGAATAAAAGAATAAATGTTACTTAAAGAGGAGATAGAATTTTATGAAAGATATAAATGGGTCCTACAGCCATTCCTATCTTTTAAACAAATACTCGAGAAATTAAATTTGCTTTTGGACGAAGATATAAATTTACTTCCTAAGTGGTGTAAAGAAGAATGGCATCTTAATATATATATGCTTTCATGTGCTGCATCAGATATTATTGATGATTATTTTGTGAGAGGTATCTGGGATTTTACTAAAATTACAGATTATACTTCATTGTTTAATAAACCAATTTCTTTTATTAGGGATTTTACCACAATAAAGAGTCGGATATTAGGAAAAGTAAAAGACAAAAAGTTGCGTAAATGGAGGTCCGCATGGGGAGAAACATTGATAACAATTTGTGAAAATTTGATCCGAGGAAATGTTTTATACCAGCATGAACAATTTATGTTAAAAGAAAAATTGGTTACTTTAATAAACAATTCATTTCCGGAAAAACTTTTAAATATGAGAATGCGCATTCCCGCCGCTTATCGTTCACAAGATCTCACACATTATGATTTCATCGAGCTTGCTAAAAAATATGTTACTCGACATCCAGATTTTGGTCGCCCTCACATAATTATTGGATTACGAACAGCCGGATCATATATAGCACCGCTTGTATGTGCATACCTTCGAGAAATGAAATATAAAAGGGTAAATTATATAACAATTCGTCCAAAGAATTATATACACCCACGGGACGACGAACAGCTTAAAAATTTAGCTGCATCTATTCAGCATTTTGTTATAGTTGACGAACCCCCTGGAACAGGAAAAACTATTGCACGTTGTATAGAGATACTTAAAAAATTTAATATAGAACGAAATCCAATAACAATACTCTTACCTGTACATCCTGCGCAAAGAGATTGGCTTAATCAGACCCTTAAAACTTCTATCGGAGAGGATGTCGAAATTATATTACTTGAACCGGAGGAATGGTATAAATCGAAACTCTTATCAAAGGAGGGATTTAAAAAGTGTCTTAGTCCATATTTTAATGAAATGGGAATCGATGACTTTGAAGTAGCAGAAACTGAACATACATTAAAAATTAATGAGAAAATTAATCGAAATCCCGATAGAGCATTTCATGTGCGTCTTAAGAAGGTTATTCAAGTAATTCCTAAAAAGAATAACGCTAGGTTTAAAAATAGTATAATTATGGCTAAGAGCACAGGATGGGGATGGCTTAGCTATCATGCAGCATTAGCTGCAAAAAACCTTTTAGGGTATATCCCAAGAATATACGGCTTACGGAATGGCATAGTTTATATGGAATGGATCCCGAGTAATAACACCATAGATAATTTAGATAAAGGAAATATTGTCAAAACCTTAACTCAATACATAATCAATAGAACAAACAAGTTAAGGTTAGAAGAAAATCCAATGTTTTTTTTAAGTAGTTATAGAGATAGCGGATTACAATCTGTTGCTTTAACCTTAAGCAAGGTTTTTGGTCCGAGGATGTCGAAACTAAAAAGAGGCTGGATAAGAAAAAGACTTGGAGAAATTAAATGTCCTACACCGTCCTTTTTAGATTCAAGAATGATGAAAGATGAATGGATTAGCAGCGACGGGGAAATTTTAAAAATAGACTTTGAGCATCATGGATTTAGTAAAACAGCATCTTATAACATAGCTGATCCAGCCTATGATATTTCTTCTGTAATGTTAGAATTTGATTTTTCTGATGGAGAGAAATTAGATCTTATTCAACATTATATAAGCATTACAGGAGATACACATATATTTAATAGGCTTATTTATTACAGTATATTTTATGGATGCGAAGTAATGAATGAAACATTGAAAAAGTTGAACAGTTTACAAGACCCATCATGTTATAAAGAATTAAATATCAAATATATAAAGGCTTGGAATTTTTTAATTAACGAAACCATGCGATACGCATCTACTTTCGTGGAAGGCCAAAGTGTGAGAGAATGGAAAGAACCCTTGTTTGTAATGGATATAGACGATGTTCTTGATAAAAATATTTTTGGCTTTCCCTCTATTAGTGCAAACGGTATAAAATCGTTATCTTTACTTCGTAAGCACAGTGTATGCTCAATAATTAATACCGCGCGGAGTTTCAGCGAAGTTAAAGAATATTGTAAATATTATGGTTTTGCTGGTGGTATCGGGGAATATGGAAGCGTTATTTGGGATGAGATTGAACAAAAAGCTGAAGTTTTAATACCTCTCGAAGCATACCAAGAGATATCCGTTTTACGTGAAGCACTTCAAGAAATACCCGGTATTTTTATTAATCCTTTTTATGAATATTCTATTCGGGCATATTTTTATAACAAAGAAAGAACTCAACCTTTACCAGATGCTATAATCGGAAATCTTTTTAAAAAAATAGGAATTAAACATTTGGCAGCAAAAAAGTCTTATATTGATACCGCTATTTATGCAAAAAACACTGATAAAGGTAAGGCACTTTTGAGTTTAAAGTTACGAAAAAATATGATTAAAAGTAAAATTGGAGCAGTAGGCGATACAGAATCAGATCTACCAATGCTCATAGTTGCTGATCAAGGATTTCTTGTTAATAATAGTTCTATTGATCTCAAAAGAAAGGCACGTCATTTTGGAGTAACCATAACATCTTCTTCTTTTCAGTCTGGTCTTCTTGAAGCTGTAAATTATTTTTTACATGGTAAAAAGAATAGTAATTGTGATAATTGTAATATAGTATTTAAAAATCTGAATAAAAATAATGAATTGTTTTGGGATTTACTCAAGATTGCCGATCTGCCATTAATTAAAAAATGGCCATTTCTGTTTGACAAGCATATCTTTGAATTGTTCAAAGGATAAAATTTATTTAAGCCAATTTTTAATATACATATATAAGGACATTAGTTATTAATTTCATTCGAATTTCTCTTATTAATAGGATGATGAAAAAAGCCACCAAAAGGGTAGGGGGTTTCTTCTTCTATTATGGGGGCATATTTTCTTTAATCAGGTTTTTGAATAACATTTTTGGTAAGCGTCTCACAATAGTAACATATCATCGCATAACTCATAGGGATATTTTGGGGATAGAATCTTCATTGCCTTTTTTATTTACTACCTTAAAAAGTTTCAATAAACATCTTCTTTTTTTTTTAAAAAAATATAAGATTATTAGTTTTAATGAATTAGCTGAATACCATGAAAATGATAAAATACCATGGAATTCTTTAATTATCACTTTTGACGATGGATATGAGGATAATTATTATGCCTACGAATTACTTAAAAAAATGAATATTCCCGCAACCTTTTTTTTAGTAACCGATAAGATTGGAAAGGATGAAAATAAACCTTTATGGTGGGATAGACTGTATTATTTTTTTAATTTTTTCAAAATGCAAAGTGAGAAGCTAAAAATCGAGGAGATTAGTAATAATGAATTAATAACACTTTTCCAAAAATATAGAAATAATATTTCTGAACTTTTTCAATTATTTAATAATCTCCCTACCGAACATATCGAAGAAATCTTAGATAATTTTCAAAGTTTATATAAAATTGATAATAATAATTTGATTAGGAATAATAGATTTTTGTCATGGAATCAGATATTAGAAATGAGTGATTATATTAATTTTGGTTCTCATTCCTGTAAACATCAAAATCTTACGATAATAGACGAAGATATAGTAAAAAATGAGATTATAGAATCTAAAAAAATAATCGAAAAGAAAACAAATAAGGAAGTTATTGCTTTTTCATACCCAGCAGGTAAAACAAATAATAAGGTGAAAGAAATAGTTAAAAATGCAGGTTATCTATTTGCTGTCACAACAAATAGAGGTGTCAATAAACTTAAAGATAGATATTCATTGAAAAGGATTAATATTTGGGAGGAGACTGGTTTATCATTAAATGGAAAATTTTCAAAGGGAATTTTTGCATATAAATTATTAGGCTTTTAGACAAGTTCTTGGAAATCCAGCAAGGGTAATTAAAACAATCGAAGAATACAAAGAGAAGGTTTTCCGTGTTTGGGAATAACAAAGATCATCAGGTTACGCTTTAGATCTTAAAGAAGATGGTGCCATATATTCTCCTGAACATATTGACGAAGTTAAAAGTCAAAAAAAGAGAGGGGCATTTATTGAGAGAACATCTAATCGAAATTTTTGGGGAAAGAATTCCAAAGAATGAAGCTAATCCATATCGAGATCAATTACTTATAAGAAAGAGAAAATGAGACGCTGTTCGATATGCATTATGCCTGAAACGGCTAAAGGAATAAAATTTGATGAAAATGGATTATGCCAGCTTTGCCGGGATTTCAAAAAATATATTCCTAAAGGTGAACAAGAATTACAAAAAGAGATTAAAAATTACATCAAAGAAGAATCTAAATATAACTGCATTGTTCCAGTAAGTGGGGGAAGGGATAGCTCATATGCATTGTATTATTCTAAAGAAATATTAGGGCTCAGTCCAATTGCAGTTCATAATAATAATGATTTTGAAACAGAAATAGCAAGGGAAAATCTCGAAAATATCACAAATGCCTTAAATGTGCCTTTGGTTATAATAGGTTCTAAAGAAAAAATATCAAAAAAAATCGTGGCTGAAAAAGTTAAGATGAATATACCTTTTGGGATAGAGCTTATCGCAGAGCAGCTTTGTGAAGCCTGTAAATACGGTTTTGAATCAGCTTCATACAATACTGCCAGAAAAGAGGGCATCAAATTGATTATATGGGGTGATTCAAAGCCTGAATCTACAGCATCTTATCATAGACTTCTCAATCACAAAATTCCAACAAAATGGCAAAGATTGTTCTCTTCTGGTGCGTTGAGCCTATTTAAATATAAATATTATTTTAGAAAAATGAAAAAAGAATATGGTTCAAATTCTCCTGAGGGTCTTAAAGAAATTCATCTTTATGACTATATAGAATGGGATAGAAAAATTATTGTTGATACAATTCAAAAGATAGGATGGTCTAAGCCACAAGAATCTGCAACAAGCTGGAGAATCGATTGTTCTTTAATTCCATTAGTTAATTACCTTTATAAAAAAGCCTATGGTGTAAGCAAAATAGAAATAGGATTTAGCAACATGATTCGAAGTGGCAAAATGAAGCGCGGGGAAGCTTTGGAGAAAATTAAAGAAATTGAAAATAACACTGAGATTGATAAGATCAAAAGTATTTTGAAACAAATAAACATTTCTTATTTTTGCATAGATAAAGATCAAGGATAATCAATAAATCTTTACTATGATATTTTCGAAAAATAAATAATGTCGTTAAGAAAATTTTTTATTCATTTTAGTCAGTTCTTTACAGGAAATATATTATCACTACTCTTTAGTTTTATAACCTTCCCCGTATTTACAAGGATTCTAAACAAGGAACAGTACGGTATAATGGCATTAGTTAGTGCAACGATGTTGTTATCTGTTGCTGTTTCTAAGGCTGGATTATCTGATGGAATTATCAGATTTTATAAAGAACATAGTAAATTATCCGAAAATCTTACCATTTTTTCTTCAACTGTTTTAATAAGAGGGCTTATTTTATCTATTTTGACTGTTATTTTGTATTTAATTTTGTTTCAAGCTTTCAATTTTCCAAAGATATTAAAAATTAATAATAAGTATATTATATGTTTTGTAATCATGTCTGGATATCTGTTTATTCGCCCTTTAAATGTCATAGTTTATAACTTTTTGAGAGTTAATGACAAGACAAAATTTATGATTTCGCTTGGATTACTTGAAAAGATGTTATCAGTTGCATTATCTTTACTTTTTCTACTTTATATTTTTAGAGAATTTTATGGATATTTTATAGGTCTTGTTTTAGCTGAATATTTAGTTTCGCTCTTTTTATTTTATTGGTTTTTTAAAAAATATAGCGTTAACTTCAAAAAAGTTTCTGGTGATCTGACTATCAAGATGATGAGATTTGGAATTCCTTTACTTTTAACGGAACTCTCTTTTTTATTACTGTCGTATGTTGATAGATATTTGATAATAGCCTGGCATGGAGAAGCAACTCTCGGATTATATGCTGTAGGATATAATTTAGCAATGTATATAGCTAATATAATTCTCTTCTCGTTATCATATTCAATAGTTCCAATATATGTGGATATTTATGGGAGAGAAGGAAAAGAAAAGACAGAATCTTTTCTTCAAAATAGCATGCATTATCTTTTGATTGCTATTATACCAATATGTTTTGGATATGTTGCGGTGTCTAAAGACCTTTTTATAACATTTGCATCAGAAAAATATATAGATGCCGCGATATTTTCACCTATTGTATTGATTGGTAACTTATTTCTTGCAATCAATAATATTTTGAATGCAGGATTATATTTAAAGAAAAAAACTATAAAAATATTTTTTATTTCAGCGATAGCAGTAGGTGTAAATATAATTTTTAATATTATTCTTTTGCCCAAATATGCTGCAATAGGTGCTGCTATTGCAACATTGATAGCATGCTTAACATCAAGTGTTTTGACCATTATACTGTCATTCAAATATATTAGGATTAAAATTGAATTAAGAACCATTATCTATTATTTGATACTTTCAGGTATTATGTTTGGTATTGTAAAACAGTTAGAGTTCCATATAGCATGGTTAAATTTATTAGTTAAAGTTATTATAGGTTTTCTTATAATTACAGTTGGGATTTTATATAGAGAAAGAAATATTTTTAATGAAATAAAAAGACGATATCAATTCAAGATTCTCTACACAAAATAATTTTTAAATATCTACAAAATAAGTCAAAAGCTGAAATATTATGATAAAACGATGTTCGAAATGTGTTCTTCCTGAAACTATTCCGAATATCAGCTTTAATGAGGAAGGAATATGTAATTATTGTATTGAATATGAAAGAAATGAGCAGAAAATAATAATTGATTATGATCAAAAGAAGAAGAGATTTGATAGTTTAATTGAAGAAGCAAGAAATAGAAGACTTAGAAATAGTTCTAAATATGATGTCCTTGTTCCACTCAGTGGTGGCAGAGATAGCTCTTATGTAGCGTTAGAACTGAGTCAAAGAAGTCTTAAAATATTATGTGTCAACTATGATAACCCTTTTTCTTCAACCCAGGCTAAAATAAATATTAAAAAATTAACAGAAAGTATTCAAGCTGATCTCATAACCTTTAGATATCCTAAAAATCGACATGAAAAAAGTTTTAAGACTAATTTAAAAGCATGGTTAAAGAGACCCGAATTAGCAACAATGGGTCTTATGTGTTTGGCTTGTAAACCTATGTATCTTGAATTTTTTAAGATCGCAAAAAAAAACAATATTACCTTAATTGTAGATGGTTCAAATCCGAATGAAGGAACTACTTTTAAAAGAGAATCACAAGCTGGAAGAGGCGCTAAAAAATTATTATCGATTAAATCAATTTTGAATATTGGGAGAAAAGTTATTAAAGATTTTTCTTATATAAAACCTTGTAATTTTATACCCGCAATTAATACTTTGTTATCTTTAAATGGAGACACGCCTTATTTGAAATGGAAATATCCTAACATTTTAAAGATAGGATATTTCTATTTTCATAAACATGATGAAAAAGAAATAGAGGGGGCTTTAAAAAAAATTGGTTGGGAGAGAGCAAGGGATAATAAGTCACCTTGGAGATTTGATTGCGAAATAGATTCATTAAAGAACTATTTATTTCAGAGGTTAATAAGCGCTACTGAAAAAGATGATTTATTCAGTAAAAATATAAGGGCTGGACTAATGAGCCGTGAAGAGGCTATAGCTAGACTCGAAGAAGGCGAGGTAAATCCTGAAATCGTGGAAAGGGTTCTAAAAAAGATCAATATGAATTTCTCTGATATTAGAAACCTTAATCTTTAAAAATTCTTATGCTTGGTCCAATTTTATTATTTTTGAAAAAGGTATTAATCCCTATCATATATTTAGGTGGAATTTTTACAATGTTTGCAAGCATTTTTAGGAAGGCTGAATGGGGCCTCTTTCTGATGGTTGCAATGATTCCTTTACCAAACTTGTATTATAAATTTTATGATTATCCATTTGGAAAAGATTTTCTTGATCTATTATTTTTTGCTATTTTACTCGGAATTTTTATAAATAAAAAAGGATTTTCACAGACAAATAATTCTACGGTAATAATTTTATTTCTGATAACAAGTTACATCGCCATATGGAATAGTAGCATGAGATTTTCATTACCTGCTCCAGTTTCAACTAAAAATCAGTTTTTTGTGCAATGGAAGAACTATGCGATGATGATATTTATGTATTTTCTTGTTTTCAATACTTTGAAAAGCGAGAAACAGCAAAAAATTTTGCTTATAATTATGGCCTTGACTATATTATTTATTTCTTTTAGAAGTTATAGAAGCTTCACACCGGGTGCTTCCTTTGTTGATGATAGCAGAGCTACAGGTCCTTTCTGGCGTGTTGGTCTTGGGTCAAACCATTTTGGAGCTTTCATAGTTGATTATTGCTCTGTTTTTCTTGGGCTTGCTCTTTTTGATAAGGATAAGTGGCGGAAATTGCTGTTTGGAGGAGTTGTTTTACTCAGTCTCCATCCACTTTTTTTTTCTTACTCGCGAGGAGCATACTTAGCCGCATTAAGCGTAATGGTCTTTTTGGGACTTTTCAAAAAGAAAAGCTTATTAATACTTTCTTTTATTCTTCTATTATCATGGCATACTTTACTACCTTCATCTGTTGTCGAACGAATTGAAATGACAAAAACGGAATCAGGAGAACTTGAGCGATCTGCTTCACTCAGGCTTAATTTGTGGGATCATGCAATGAATTTATTTAAACAGAATCCAATTTTTGGAGTGGGCTTCGGAGGCTTTGCATATACTGTTCCTGAAGGAATGCATCTTAGGGATACGCATAATTTTTATTTAAAGATTTTGAGTGAACAAGGAATTATAGGTCTTTTTTTACTGCTATTAATTTTTTATAAAGCATTTAAAAGTGGTTGGAGATTGTTTAAAATGAGTAAGGAACCCTTCTACAAAGGGTTAGGTTTTGGATTTCTGGGATGTATTATAGCGTTTATTGTTACAAATATGTTTGGTGAGCGCTTCTCGTATTTTGTATTAGGAAGTTATTTTTGGGCTCTCTGGGGATTGGTAGATAGGGGAATCTTGTTAAGCCATACAGAAAGTGTATGATTTAATATACATATTTGTCTATAAAATCCTTCATTAACTTAAATTTGATTGATTAACTATTTGAAAAATAGTGATTTTTTTATGGTATTTATTTTGCTTTAGCTTTTTAACATAAGGCTGAAGACAAAAAGCTTTGTAAAATCTCTTATATAAGGATGTAATAGTGATTAAAATCACTTACTTATCAAGAATTTTTTAATAAAGTATTTGTAATAAAAAAGTCGGAGGTAACCGTGAAACAATTTAATTTTATATTTATAAGTCTTCTGCTTCTCTTAATAATCTGGCCTAACATTACTAATGCCGCTAAGCCAGTTCTCTTTTTCTCGGATTTAGAAAGTGGGCCAAAAACAGGTTGGGAAGGCTCTTCAACTAAAGGTGCGGCCGTTACCATCTGGGGAGAAAATTTAGGAACAGGCCCCAGCGCTAATTCATATGTTACCGTTAACGGTGCCAAAATCACTGAATATGCCGAATGGGGCGAGAATCTTGGGCCAGCCAGAAACTTGGACCGAATTACCTTCTGGCTTAACAATAACTGCCAAGATGGTGAAGGAACAATCACAGTTACTGTCAATGGCGTGACCTCTAATCCTTTACCTTTTACTATAGCTCCAGCCAAAATCTACTTTATCTCGGTTAAAGATGGCAACAATAGTTATAATGGTCTTTATTCTACTTACCAAGGAGGAAATAATGGACCGTTTAGAGACATCAAAATGTTTAACCCGGGACTTAATCCTAGTCGTGACACTGAGGCTTATATTTGCTATGTGAAAGGTGGTACTTACACTGCATTAGATGTAGATAGTGCTTTTGTTGCCTTGCGAGGTCCTTATGGAGCTGAAAATAGGAGAAAAGCTTTAATAGCTTATCCCGGTGAGAATCCAATTCTTGATGCCAGAAGTGCAAGCCGAGGGGTAACCTGGAATGCAAAGTATTCTCCTTATGGCAGGAATAGTTATTTTACCTATAGTAAATTAAAAGTTATCGGCGGTACAAATGCTGGATGGGATGCGTTTGACTTATGGGGTGATTACAATAGAGTTATAGGGAATCACATGAAAGATTTACTTGCGGAAGCTTGGAGCGGGGTGGTGATGGTAGATAATTCGCAATATTCAAAAATTTATGGAAATTATTTTGAGCATTGTGGGTATGACTCCTACAAACACAATATTTACATAAAAACTCATTCTAATTATGTTTCTGGCGATAAAAGCGCGGAATATACTTATGTAGGCTGGAATGAATTTGATAACGCTTATGCCAGAGATACTCACGGCGGGGTAATTTTTATATCAAAAGCCAGCGATGCCTCATCAAAATTTACAAGATATATTTATATTCATAATAATTATTTTCACGACGGAAATATGGAATTTATTTACACTGGCGATAACACGGATATAAGCGACATTTATATTTATAATAATATATTTAGAAGCGGCTCCAACATTGGTGGGAATGGAATATTTTTAGCATGGCATACCCGGAGTGTTTACCTATATAACAATCTTTTTTATCAGATCGGAGGCGGAAGCAATGCTATGGTGGGGATAACAGGGAATACAACAGCAATTTTCAAAAATAATATTTGGTATCCGCGACCAGGTCAAAACTTCTTAGAAATTGAAACCTATCAAGGCGCTACCTTTAATTCTGACCATGACCTTTATTATGATCCTGATGGCTCAACTTCGGTGCCTTCTGGAAACGGCATCACGGTAACTAATGCCTTAACCGGGGGTCCGTTATTTGTTAATGTATTAAACCACGATTTTCATTTACAATCAACCAGCCCAGCCATAGATGCCGGAACCTCTGAAGTTATCTCTATTGTAAGGAATGATTACGATGGTTATTCTCGCCCACGAGGTCAAGGATATGATATTGGTGCTTTTGAGTACATTGATATAAGTGGAGATATGATACCACCTTCTTCTCCACGTAATTTACAAATTAAATAATAAGAAGATATTTTCATTAACTCTCTTATGTGTAATCTACTTAAAACAAATTTTCTCGTCTAAAATAAATGAAGAAAAAAAATTCCATCTTTTTCTATATTATTGGTAACAATAATTCTTTTTTTTAATAATTCAGAAAATACTCTTGCTTTTAACGAACCCATTATCATTGACCATACAACTGCTGATTTATCCAAAATACCCGACTATTGGATTGAACAGGTTAAACAAAAAATTAAGGCCTATTACGGGCATACATCTCATGGCTCGCAGATTACTAATGGTTTGCAAATGATAGAAGATCAATATGGTTCTAAGTATAGAGTCGCAATAGACTGGAATCTTCCTAAAGAAAGCAGTTCTCTTTGTATCCGAAATAGAGGAGATACATACGACCCAGATGACTTTTTTCCTACTGTTCCTGCAGCTTTAAATACCAATCCTGAAATTAATGTAGTAATTTATGCTTGGTGCGGTCAACCAAACAGTAACAATTGGCAAGTACTTTTAGATGATTATATTGCCCGTATTCAAGCATTGGAGCAACAATATCCTAATGTTACATTTGTATATATGACCGGGCATGCCCAAGCCAATGATTGTGGTGGATGTAATAGGCATTTATTTAATGAAGAATTAAGGAAATTTGTAAAAGAAAATAATAAGGTTCTTTTTGATTTTGGTGATCTTGATGTGTGGTATAATGGAGAATTAAGCACTTATGTCTGCCCAAACTGGTGCACATGCGCAGGACAGAATATTCCTCGTGAACATCCCGAGTGGGGTGGTGGTAACTGGAACAATCCTTGTGGTCATACCACGTATGGAAGTTGTGAAAATAAAGGAAAAGCTTTTTGGTGGCTACTTGCAAGAATAGCAGGATGGTCAGGGTCGAATGCTACAGATATAGTTCCGCCCCATCCTCCTCGCAATCTTCAGGTAGAATAGCTTTGAATCTAATGATACTATTTTTATAATTTTTTATAATACGCACGATTGACCCCTAAATTATTTAAAGTTATAATTATTTATGCCTACCTTAGAAGAACTTGAACAAAGGGTAGCAAGGCTTGAGTCCTTATTTGAAGATATAATAAAGGAAAAACTTACGTACATATCGCAAAGGCTTGACCAGCTTTATGAGAAGACCGAGAGAGACAAGTCAGAGATTCTCGCAAAG
>CAYOJI010000003.1:0-1497 GCA_964404225.1 uncultured Nitrospiraceae bacterium | reverse complement strand
ACCGAGAAAGATAAAGCAGAGATTTTTGCAAAAATAGAGAAAGATAAGTCAGAGCTTATAGAAAGGATATCATCACTTTATACAAAGACCGAGAAAGATAAGTCAGAGATCCTTGCAAAGACCGAGAAAGATAAAGCAGAGATTTTTGCAAAAATAGAGAAAGATAAGTCAGAGCCTATAGAAAGGATATCATCACTTTATACAAAGACCGAGAAAGATAAGTCAGAAATTCTTGCAAAGATAGGGAAAGACAAAACAGATTTATTAGAGAAGACGGAAAGGGATAAAAGGGAACTTATAAAATGGATGATCGGTTTGCTGGTTGGTTTTTCTGCACTTATAGTGACATCCATAGGATTAATTTTGTCTTTCGCTTTAAAATAATAAAATTTAACAGATGTGGATACAGCCATATATAATTCTATTAGTATATATCTTTATACTTTCTGGGGTCATGGGGCTTATGTGGGGTCCCTCTGCATTTTTGATGATGTTTATCCCTAACATTGTCTGGCTGATTGGGCTTGTGATAATGACTAAAGATACTTTTGAGGGTTAAAATTATAACAACCTTAAAGGAGTTTCCTTATGACACCGACTGTTATAGAAAAGAAGAAATATACATATGAGGATTATCTTAAGACACCAGAGGGGGAGAGGTATGAGCTTATAGAAGGAGAACTGCTTATGACACCATCACCAATACCAAAACATCAAAGGATTTCGAGAAAAATTGAGTTTATGCTCGAGAAATTTGTGACAGAAAATGACCTTGGAGAGGTCTTTTATGCACCATGCGATGTATATCTTGATAATGAGAATGTTGTACAACCTGATATCCTTTTTATTTCAAAAGAGAGATTAGATATTATAGGAGAAAAGAATATACAGGGTGCACCAGACCTTGTGATAGAAATAATATCTGAGAATACTGCTTACAGGGATCTTGTTCAAAAGAAGAAGTTATACGCAAGGTTTGGTGTAAAGGAATATTGGATAGTAATACCGGGAGAGGGAATGATAGAGATTTATACTTTAAAAGATAATACCTACATTCATTGCAAATCCTATAACAAAGACGATACCCTTGAATCCCCTTTTTTAAAAGATTTAAAGATAGGATTGAAAAATATATTTTGAGTTTTTAATCAAGTTATTCAAATATACTTTATACTTTTCGATAAGCTATTGCAAATTAGCATTTTTCATAAAAAATCATTACTGTCCAAAATATTTTAAAAAATAGATATGGCTCAATTTCATAAGCAAAATAAACTACCTTTTTCTATGTTAATAACTTTATCTGACTATAATGTCTATTCATAATTCATTAACTGAGGCTTCCGCTTCGACTCCAGCCTCATCGAGGTTACCCGTGATTTTGCTTCTGAAATCGAGCCATATCTCTTACTTTATGAAAGTTTGAAATATTTATTTTGGACAGATATGATAAAAAATATAATCAATTTTGTGATATATAAATCTGAAAGAATGCCT
>CAYOJI010000002.1:0-58481 GCA_964404225.1 uncultured Nitrospiraceae bacterium | reverse complement strand
AGTTTGTTAGATATGCTGCGTGACCTATCACGGAAAAGGTGATGCTAACAATTTATTGAAAAATCTTGACCTGATAATTCAAACAATTTTATATTATCCATTATCTTATATTTTTGCTGATTTTTAGCGGGCCCATAGCTCAGCTGGAAGAGCTACCGGCTCATAACCGGTTGGTCCCAGGTTCGAGTCCTGGTGGGCCCACCACTAATGAGGTATATAATATATATATAAAATGAGTGTTAATGAACAGCTTAAAGGATTGATAGAATTACAACAAATTGATTTAAAGATTTTAAATATAAAAAGAATCTTGGACGAAATTCCAATTAGAATTTCAGAAGCAGAAAGACCTCTTAACGATATACAAGCTTCCCTCGAAGGCATTAAGCAAAAACTTGCATCCCTCGAAAAGGAAAAACGTAATAAGGAAATGCAATTAGATGATACAATCGAAAAGATTAATAAATTAAGAAGCCGATTTAAGGAAATAAAAACAAACAAGGAATATCAAGCTTATCTAAAAGAGATAGAGTCATTAGAAAAAGAAAGATATTCGATAGAAGATGAGATACTAATTGTAATGGAAGAAATTGATAATATTTCTAAGCGGTTAATATTAGAGGAGGAAAAACAAAAACAAGAAAAAGAAAAAATAGAATCTTTCAAAAACAGTATGATACAGGAGAAAACAGAAAGAGAAGAAGAACTAAAAAAAATCAAGGAAATGAGAATAAAACTCGTAGAAAAAATAGACGAAGAACTATATGATCAATATATTAACCTGATCGAAACGTATAATGGATTGGCTGTTGTCGAAGCAGTAAACGAAATCTGCCAGGGATGCAATATGAATATCCCACCTCAACTTTTCGTTGAATTAAAAAAGAATGAAGATATTATTCATTGTCCCCAATGCCGTAGAATACTTTATTATAAAAATAGTAAATAGCAATTTTTGATATACTTTTCATTATTATTTTCTATCCCAAAACCTCTTTTAAAAATTAAACATTTATTATATAATAATAAAACTTTATTATAAGTCAGGGCAGGAAAAGTGGTCGCTCGGTAATGATTCTTAGATCATTGCCGGGAGGAAAGTCCGAGCTCCGTGGGGCAAGGCGCTCCGTAACGCGGAGTGGGGTAAAAACCTAAGGAAAGTGTCACAGAAAGGGAAACCGTCCACCTGCATTTAGCTGGAGTCGAAAGTTATAAACCAACTTTTGACTCTGGGGCATACATAGCCTCGGTGGATAAGGGTGAAAAGGTGAGGTAAGAGCTCACCAGTTGAGGTGGCAACACCTCAAGCTTGACAAACCCCGCCTGGAGCAAGGTCAAATAGGTTTCGCCTTGAGACGGGCCCCATCGAATTCCTGATGAACATCAGGGAGGCGGAACGGGTATAGACCGCAAGAGTCTGATGGTAACATCAGACCATAGATGAATGACCACGCATACAGAACTCGGCTTATGACCTGCTCTGACCTTAATATAATTAACCTTTGGGAGGAATTTGATGGAAGATCACAAATTAAAAGTCTTTTGCACTGTTGCTGAAACAAAAAGTTTTTCAAAGACATCTGAGATCATTCATCTCACACAGCCTGCTGTAAGTCTTCAAATCCAAGCCCTTGAGGAAAAATATGAAACAAAATTATTTGATAGATCTTCCAGCACAGTAACCCTTACCCCTGCAGGAGAGATACTTTACAAATATGCTAAAGAGATTCTTTCCCTTTATGCTGCCGCTGAAAAGGCTATAAGTAAACAAGTGGGACTTGTAAAAGGAAGTTTGACGATCGGCGCAGGTTCAAATATAGGAAATTATATCCTACCCAGTATAATTACAGAGTTTAGATCTTCACATCCCAAAATAAAGATTTACCTTATTGTCGGCAATACAAAAAAGGTGATTGAACTACTAAATTCAGGCAATATTAACATCGGCTTTGTTGAAGGGGATGTCTCTTTACAAAAGATGATAGTCAAAAAACTAATTTCTGATGAGCTTACTTTAATTGTTCCACCTGACCATCCTTGGGCAAAGAAGAAAGAAATCTCTATCTCAGAAATAGTTAAAGAACCTTTCATTTTTAGGGAAGCAGGTTCGGGGACCCGGCAGATTATAGAAAAATTCCTTTCCAAACATGGAATTACCCCACATGATATGAAGATAACCGCTGTTCTTGGCAGTACAGAAGCTATAAAAGATGCCGTTGAAAATGGATTGGGGGTATCAATAATCTCCCGTTGGGCTGCAAGAAAAGAACAAAAATATGGGACACTGAAATTACTGGGATTTAAAGAAGAAAAGATGGTAAGAGATTTCTCTGTAATTTTTAATAAGAATGCAGTTTCATCCAATGCCTTAGATGAGTTTTTATCTTTCCTGAAATCTTATCCATTCGATAAATTGTTATCTTAAATTCTGTCGTTACTATTTCTGTGATATCCGCCTTTAAAATACCTAAAATCCATATATTTAAATATATTATCTTTATCCTCTATCTTCTTAAGCTCCTTTTTTGAAATATTTTCAGATGTAATTGCTGTATAAAGATAACTGAATCTATTTAGATGTTCTGCAAGACGTCTTTTCGCATATTCTGAAGTATTGCCCGTTTTCATCATAAAGGCCCAATCACTCTGCTGAGATAATATAAGTTCCCTCGCAGCTTGATTGAGGGCCTTCCTCTCGATACCCTGTGCATCAAATTTTATTTCAGCAAGATATATCATCCTTTCGGTGGCTTTCAAAATATGTGGGTAAATGTAATCATTAAACTCGTTTACCCAAACTTCATTGAAACCCCTATGACCCCAGCTTGACATGGAAGGCTTGCAAACTTGAAAATGCTCAGCTTTACTTCCGTGTAACATAAGATATTCGGAAGGTGTTATTGTTTTAAAATTCTGGCCTTTTTTATGTATAAATTTAAAAAGAAAATAAAGCCATTCAGGACCCTCAAACCACCAATGACCAAAAAGTTCGGCATCATACATTGCGGTGACTATGGGTTTAATATTCAGGGTGCGGGAAAGATAATCAATCTGAATTTCCCTTTTATTAATAAAATCTATTGCGTGTTCATAAGCTTTTTTTATTGCCCTTTCTACCACATAAGGCTCCTTTTTATCTGTATTACCCGTTATCCTATAATACTTCATTCCAGTAAAAGTCTTCGTCCCAAACAGATTATTAAAGCACTTAATATGTTCATCTTCTATGTCATACCCTATATCCCTATAAAAGTCTCTGTAATTAAAATCGCCAGGATAACCATATATAGAGGACCAGACCTGTTGTGAAGATTCATTATCTCTCCCGAAAGCAAAAATACCAGAAGGACAGACTACAGGCACATAAACACTTAAACGAGGGGGAGGAATAGCACCAGTAATACCATGTCTTTCAAGAAAAATAAACTTTATGCCTTCATTTTTTATATAATTATCAAACCCTGGTTCATAACCGCATTCCGGAAGCCACATGCCCGTAGGATTCCTTCTAAAGATTTTTCTATAAAAATCGGTCCCTATCTTTATCTGAGCCTCAACCGCTGGAGGATATTTTGATAAGACAGGCAAAAAAGCATGTGTACCTGAAGAGCTAATCATCTCTATCTTGCCAGTTTTTGCCAATCCTCTAAAAACAGATATAAGATCTTTTTTATAAACTTCATCAAATAAATAGTATGTCTTTTTGAATTTTCTGTTGTACATCTTTGCAAGTGGCTGGAATTTGATATCCTTCTTTGTTCTATGAATTTCTTTCTCTGATAAATCTATCAATATATTTAAGTGCCTCTTATATCTTTGACGTAAAAGGCTATCATTTAACATTTCGATTAAGGTGGGGCTAAGAGATATAGTTATTTTAAAGTCAATCTCTTCATTTAAAAGTCTTGTAAACATTTCAATTAACGGTATATAGGTCTCTGTTATTGCTTCAAAAAGCCAATTCTCTTCAAGAAAATATTCGTATTCGGGATGTCTAATAAAGGGTAAGTGGGCATGAAGAACAATACAAAGGTAACCTTTAAGCATCTAAACCTTTTCCTTTTTAAAAAATTACATGTTCTCTAATTGGTCTCCACTATAGGAACATTGATCAAAATTTACTTACTAAATTCATTCACTCTCGACAAATAAAGTGTTTTGTTCATTCAGGTATCTTTGTAAACAAATAAATTGCACCCGCGCCAAACATTGCTGGCATAATCCATGCAGAAAATATGGGGGGTAGTATACCCGCGTATCCCAATGAAAGAATTAATGTATATCCAACCCAATAGACAAAACTTATGAATAGACCAAGTCCTGCTGCAAATAAACTACCCCCTATCATCCCACTTACAGATAAAGAAATTCCTAATAAAAGCATAAACAGATTTATAAAAGGATAAGACATCTTAGAATCCACATCTACATTCAGTTTCGGATTTTCAATCCCCAAGTTTTTTAATTTTTTAGCATACCTATGAAGCTCAAAAATACCCATTTCTTCAGGCTTTTTAATCCTTTCACTAAAAAATTTAGGAGATTCGATAAAAGGGTATTTCATCTCTGTAATTGTATTAACCTTACCATTTTCTATCTCGTATATACTTACATTTTTTAATCTCCACGTACCTTCTACCTCCTTATCAATTACCCACTCCGCCTTCTCAGCTTCTATTCGTCTTTCAAGCCTCATATTTTTGAGTGTAAAAATTCTAATCTTTTCTGCAATTTTTCTTTCAGGTATATAGACCTCCATATTAATAAGCGAACCGTCTTTACCTACAAACCATAATGTGCCTTCTTTAAAATTAAGTTCCTTTTGCTTCTTCGCCAGAGTAATCTTTAACTCTCTCGCCCTCTCAGAAAAATCAGGAACACCGACTTCGCCTATGAAAAAACCAAAGATACTAAACAATACCCCTAAAAGAATAAATGGATAAAATAAGCTTTTCAATTTGCCACCCATGGCTTTCAATGCAATAAGCTCTTTATTTCTCGATGCCTGACTGAATACGAACAAACTACAAATAAGTAGAGCCATTGGTAGAAGGTAATAAAGATATTTAGGAAAGTTAAAAAGAATATATAAAGATAAATTTAAAAATGAAGGATTACCTGATATAAATTCGTCTATTTTGTCTATAAGATCCAGCACACTAAATATAAAAGGAAGTCCGATGGATATTACTATAAGAATCTTGAAAAATTCTTTTATATAGTAAGTCTGAATTATTTTCATTTCGAAAATTCTCTCCTAAATATAAAAAAGGCAATTATAACAAATATAATAGAAGGACTCCACGCGCCAATAAAATGTGACAATTTACCAGCTTTTACAAGATTTTCTCCATAAAGTAAAAGCATATAATAAATCGTAAAAACTGCCAGTCCTAATGTTAATCCTCCCAATTTTCCAGATTTCCCTCCAATAAGAGCAAGGGGAGGGCCTATAAATATCAAAATAATACATAATAAAGGCAAAGAGAGTCTTTTATGAAGCTCGAGATATAAACTCGTGGCATTACTTTTATTCTCTTTTCTAATCTCCTGTATAATTTCAAATGGTGTAAGTTCTGCTTTTTTTCTTGAGGTACTGAAATGTTCAAGCCTTAACACCATATTGTATTTTTTGAAAAATAACTCGGTAGTTGTCTTGCCTCTAACTATATTAATGTAGCCATCTTTTAGAAGAAAATTAATATCAAAATCTTCTTCTGTAAACATTTCTCCTTCTTTAGCTGTCAAAACCTTTGGTTCTTTTTTATCTCGATTATCGTATATAAAAATACCGCTTACTTTTTTATCAGATAACCTTTTCTTTACATAAATAGTTATGTCTTTAAAGGATGTATTAAATCTTCCCTCCTCGATAGCAAGGGGTGTTCTAAGCTTTATAATATTTGTTATCTCATCCCTAAGTTTTATACTACTTTTGGGTCCTAAATAGAAGCTAACTGCTATATTAAGGATAAAACATAAAAAGCCGACTAAAACCGCTGGATAAGAGATTTCCAAAAAACTCATACCACTGTTTTTTAAGATAATGATTTCATTATCGAAATTGAGACGTCCATAAACAAAAAGGGTTGATAATAAAAACGCCATTGGAATTGTGAGTAAAAATAACTGGGGTTGTATATATAAGATAATCCTCATTATATCGAATATTGAAGTACCAACGCCTGAAAGAATCCTACTCAATTTTAGAAGTTTTTCCATCATCAATATAAAATTAAGGGAAATAATGCTAAGGGCAAACATGAGGAATAATTCTTTTAATATAGATTTATGTATTATCTTCATTGATTAATTGTGGATTTAATATTTTAGCATAACTTAGGAATTAAAAAAGAATTGATAGAGTTTTATCTTATGTAAAAATTATCTTCAAAATTAATCCTGTAGTGTTGAACAAAAACCCGTTCTTTGATATATTTTAATTTAACTAAAATGCTAAGCAAATTAGTGAACTATCTTAGATCTAATCAAATACTTTGTAAATGTAATTTGTCAGAACAAGAGATTGTCGAGCTTGCCGAATTTCTAGGAGAGAGGATATCCGAACAGATAGAAGAGATAATAAAGGCTATTGAGGATGTTCTGAGTATAGATCCAACCCTTGATTGGAAAGAAATACTCGAAACCGCCACAAAAAAGATCGTTGAATTCCTTAAAGCAGACGCAGCTTCTATTAGGATTTTTGACCCCGAGACAGATAAACTTGTTGCCTTCGGCTCTTATCAATATTCAGAAACTAAAAGATTACAAAG
This sequence comes from uncultured Nitrospiraceae bacterium, assembly GCA_964404225.1. GTDB lineage: Bacteria > Nitrospirota > Thermodesulfovibrionia > Thermodesulfovibrionales > SM23-35 > Kmv42. The sequence goes on along the minus strand of CAYOJI010000002.1, from coordinate 51,708 downwards.
TATTCCTGCGGATAAATCTGTTGCTGGAAAAGTAATAAAAAGTGGTAAAAGCTATCTCGTACCTAACATACTCTTAGAACCTGATTATACTAATAAGGATATTGTAAAAGAATATGGGTTTAATTCCTTAATGGCAATTCCTATAAATATTCCAAGCTTTCTTAAGAATTATCCAGATATACAAGGAACCATCCAGATTTATTACAAAGAAATAGATAAGAAATTTAATCCCCTCGAAGTATCCAATGCAGAAATGTTAGCAAGAAGGATCAGTTACGCGCTGGCAAGAAAGCGCATTTTAGATTTACAAAAACTAAACGAGCAAAAAGAAAAGATTGTAGAAAAGATATTTATAAAATTAAGCCATCGTGAAGGAATAAAAATGAAAGATGTTTTTAAAATGATGATCCCCGAATTGGCTGATATTTTGCTGATTCAGAGTTGTTCACTTTTTTCGGTTTCACCCGATCGAAAACGCTTCAAGACTGAATTAGAATATCCAATTGGACAAGAAAGCCATGAAATCAGTTGTATCTATGAAATTAAAGATCATCCTTATATCAATGCGTTAATTAACCAAACCGAAAAAGTAGGTGATTATGAATACGAGATAATCAACCCGTCCTACATTCTTATTAAAGACCCCTTAAAAAGTAAATTATCGAATGATGAATTAAAAAAATATGCTACTAAATATAATGTTAATTCGGTTCTCCTGATACCCTTGAAGGCAAGAGAAGAGACCAACTATTTCTTAGTTTTTTATGCAATTGACAGGCGTCAGTCTTTTACAGAAAACGAGATCGAATTACTAACATTCTTCGGTAAAGAAATAATGAAGGCACTAAGAATTGAAAAACTTGATGATGTCTTGCATGACTTTAAAAATCCGGGTATCGCTATTACTGGTTTTGCGAAAAGGGCAAAAAAACTTCTTGAAAGAGGGGACTTAGAAAATGTAAAGGATAAAATAATCGAATACCTTGATATCATTGTAAAAGAAACTATTCGTATGCAGGAGCTTGCAATTTATCCAAATATAGAAGGGCGTGAACGTGTTGTAGATCTTACAGAAGTCCTCAAAAACCGTTTCAAGATCAACGAAGAAGCTATAAGGGAAATGAAAAAGACCAATGTCAAATTAGTTGAAGATCATCTCGAACCTAATCTTTTTATATATTGTTCACCATTTGGACTTGAAAGGGCTTTAGATAATCTTCTCGACAACGCTACTAAGGCTATACCCGAAGACGGGGGAGTATTATCGATTAAGAGTTATAAAGATGGAGATATGGCTTGCTTTGAAATACGAAATACAGGGAAGATACCCGAAGAAAACATAGAACAGATTAGAACGGGTGAGGTTAAAGGAAGAGGCTTAAATATTATCTACAGATTTATACAATCAATCCACGGCAAGCTCGAGGTCTTTACAGATGATGACTCTACAATATTCCGTGCCCTCATTCCTTTATATTCAGGAGAATAGAATTAGCTTAGATATTGGTAGAGTTTATTCTACTATTACCTTATAAAATCTCCTTTTTCCTACTTTAATTATATATTCTCCTTTTTCTTTTAATGTAGTCTCGGGATCTGTTACTGGTTTATCGTTTAACTTAACCCCACCTTGTTTAATTAGCCTTATAGCCTCACTCGTGCTTTTTGTTAAACCACTATCCTTCATAATCTGCGGTAACCAATTGATATTTGACCTGGCAAAACCCTCGCCCTCTATGAATGATAATCTTAAATATACAGTAGCAATATCTTCAGGAATTCCCTTTTCTTTAAATACATGTTCAAATTCATCTTTTGCTTTGATTGCAGCTTCTTTTCCCCAGTATCTTTCAACAATCTCTAATGCAAGTTTTTCCTTTACATATTTCGGGTGCAACAACCCTTTTTCTAACCCTTCCTTAATAGAATTAAGTTCTTCAAATGTAATGTGACTAAGCAATTCATAATATTTAAGCATTAGTTCATCAGATATAGACATTAACTTACCAAACATCTCTTTTGGAGATTCTGTAATCCCAATATAATTGCCAAGACTCTTGCTCATCTTTTTGATTCCGTCTATTCCTTCAAGCAAGGGCATTAGAACAAGACACTGCGGTTCTTGACCATATTCCCTCTGTAAATCCCTTCCCACGATAAGATTAAATTTCTGGTCAGTGCCACCAAGTTCTACATCTGCCCTTAAAATTACAGAATCATATCCCTGAATAAGTGGATATAGAAACTCATGAATACTGATAGGATTCTGGTTTAACCATCTTTGTTTGAAATCTTCTCTCTCGAGCATTCTCGCAACAGTATATTTACTGGCAAGACGAATTATGTCCTCTGAGGTAAGTTTAGCCATCCATTCAGAATTAAAAACTACCTTTGTCTTTTCGGAATCAAGTATCTTAAATATTTGTTCACGATAGGTCTTTGCATTCTGTAAAACTTCTTCTTTTGTAAGAGGCTTACGCATCTCGCTCTTACCACTTGGGTCTCCTATCATCCCTGTAAAATCCCCTATAAGAAAGATTACTTCATGCCCTAATTCCTGAAACTGCCTCATTTTTTCAAGAAGCACTGTATGCCCCAGATGAATATCTGGTGCTGTTGGATCAAATCCTGCCTTTATTCTAAGAGGCTTACCTTTTCTATAAGATGACTCGAGTTTCCTGAGGAGTTCTTCCTCTGTTATTATCTCAACAACACCCCTTTTTATTATCTCAAGTTGTTTTTCAGGCTTTAACATAGATGCTTATAATAAAATTTTTAGTGATTTCCGTCAAATTATAGTACATATGCGTAAGCATCCAAAATTTTCGTTCAGGGAGTGAAAGGACATCTCCCCAAAAACCACAGTAAGCCTAAATTTTAGATGTTTCCTTATATAGGCAGGTAATTCTTATTTAGCTTTTTGATAAATATTTAGGGATCGTGTATGTACAAGAGAAATTTCCGTCAGCTAAACATTCTTCTCTTGTTACATCCTTCCCAAATAGCTCTTTATACATTTGTAACTCATAACGGCAAGCATCCCTAAATTCCTTAGCTAATTTATAAATAGGACAATTGAATTGTTTTAAGATGTAATTATTATTGTCTTCAGAAAGTTCTACAAAATATCCTTTTGAGGAAAGTAAATCTTTAAATCCAATAATTTTTTCGTGGAAGGTATTTTTATCAGATAAAGATTCCCTTATATCTTTAACCAATCTATTTTTACGCCACTTGAAAATATTTTCTATTTTATCATGACCTTCGTTTCTTTCTATATCCTTAAAAACATTAATGATAAAATTATCATATGCTTTAGGAAAAAGCTCCTCCGCCTTATTGGTTAGATTGTAAAGAAATGCGGGTCTGCCTATACCCTGTCTTTTTGTTATATAACCTATTAGCCCCCTCTTTTCTAAAGATAACAGATGCTGTCTGATTCCCATTGAGGTTATATTTAGTTCTCGACTGAGATCTTCAATAGACAAGGGGCCTTTTCTTTTAAGAAGTAATATAATTTTCTCTCTCGTTGGATTTTCATTAAGGACTGACCACATAGCTAAAGATAGCACATATATATAAATTTTGTAAATAAAAATAGATAAAAATATCGTTTGCTAAAATTTATTTTGTTGCAATTTCTATTCTGTCACGTCCTTTTCGTTTAGCTTCATATAAGGCATCGTCACAGGCATCTATAAGCTTTTCGGCACTTTCTACCCTAATATTAGGCACACTCGCAATTCCGATACTTACTGTAATTTTTTTATTGATGCCTGAAAATTCATGCCTCCGGATTGTATCGATTATCCTTTCTGCTGCTTTAATAGCCTGCTCCTCATTTGTTTCTGGAAGCAATATTATAAACTCTTCACCACCCCATCTTGCTACAGTATCAACCTTTCTGACACAATTTTTAATCACTGTTGCTATTTCTTTAAGAACCTGGTCTCCTTTTCGGTGTCCATATTCATCATTTATACTTTTGAAGTAGTCTATATCAATCAAAACACATGAGGTTGGTTTTTTATATCTAATGGTTTTGTTAAATTCCTTTTCAATAAGAGATTCAAAATGTCTTCTATTATAAAGCTCTGTTAGGGGATCAGTAATTGCAAGGATTTCGACTTTTGAAAGCACCTCTTCTAATTGTCTGTTTTTTTCTCTTAATTCGTCTTGTAATGCCTTTGTTCTCAAGGCAGCATATATCCTTGCATTAAGCTCTGTTTTATTGTAGGGTTTTGGGAGATAATCATCAGCACCTGCTTCAAACCCTTCTATTTTTTCACTGGTGCTTTTTTTAACTGTTAACATAATTACTGGGATACCCTTCGTATCTTGATTAAGTTTTAACCATCTACAAACTTCGTTACCATCCATATCAGGCAATATACGATCAAGTAATATTAAGTCTATAGGTTGGGTCTTTACAGCTTTGATAGCTAATTTACCCTCATCAACCCACACCACTTCATATCCAATAGACTCAAGATATTCTTTTGTAAACTTTGCCTGAAGCTTATCATCTTCTACAAGCAGAATTTTAGCCTTAGACATCTGTCGTCCTTCTATTTGTAAAGGTCTTTAACTTGTTCGAAACAGAATGCATTAAGTCTATATCTTGAATTATATCTTGAATTATATAAATTGCAACTACAATTTTATCAATTTCAAACCATCCTTATTGGGAAGTAGCAAATCTTTAGGGGGATATTAAAAAGCCAAATTAGGGGGCATGTCCCTTTCGCTCCCTGGGTGAAATTTTTGACCCATTCTAATGTCTCGGTTCGCTCGAATCTTTAAACTCGGCCTCAAAAGGCCTCAGACAGTAAAGATTCGGCCCTTCGGGGACGCTACCCTTCGCCAAGATGGGTAACCTCAAAAATTTCACAATGTCCGCTCAAGAGACATACCCCCTAACGTTTTGCTACTTACTCCTTATTGTAATATGTTGTTAATAATTAATCAGTCTGATAAACTTTCTTTATGACAAAAAAATTATATCAACTTATTATTACAAGACTAAACGGAGAAGCTATCAATCATAAATCTTATCAGAAAAAAATCTTTAAACTTATTGGAGAGGGCATCGGTGGTTTTATTGTATTCGGTGGGAGAAAAAACAATCTAAAAAAATTCATAAACAGGATGCAGATCCTTTCAGAAATACCACTCTTTATAGCTTCTGATATCGAATGCGGCGTTGGACACCAGATACAAAATTGCACAGTCTTCCCTTCTCAGATGGCTGTTTGTGCAGCAATCAGACAAAACAATCGTAATGATATTAAATTTCTTGATAACCTAATTCATGCAATTGTCGCTGAAGCCATAGATGTTGGTATCAATATGCCACTTATACCTGTCCTTGATGTAAATAAAAATCCCGAAAATCCTATCATCTGCACTCGAGCATTCTCTGATAATCCCAGGGTAGTATCATGGTTTGGGGCAAGGTATATTAAAATCATCGAGAATGCTAATTTAATAAGTTGTGCAAAACACTTTCCGGGTCACGGTGATACATCGGTAGATTCACACATTTCATTACCAATTATCGATAAATCCTACGAGGATTTATTAAAATGCGACCTTTTGCCATTTAAAAATGCTATTAAAGTAGGTGTTAGTGGCATTATGATAGGACATCTTAGTATCCCTGCTATTGATGATAAACCTGCTTCTTTATCAAAAAATATAATTACTTCTCTTTTAAGGAATAAGATGGGATTCGATGGCCTTATAATTTCAGACGCCTTGATTATGGATGCTTTAAAAAGCTTCAATAACATATATTCGCAATGTATAAATGCAGGAGTTGATATATTGCTCTATCCAGTTAACCCGGAAATAGTGGTTAAAGAACTCTTAACAGCTCTTAAAACAAAGGAAATTACTGAAAAACGAATAGATGAATCATTATCAAGGATTTTAAAAGCAAAGGAAAAGATTAAAAAACTTAGAAGACAGATTATAGATTTTCAGAAACATAACAAACTTTCATCGAAGATTACCGAAATGTCAATAACTATCTTAAAAAAAGCAGAGGATTTATTACCAATCCAAAAAAAGGAAGATGTCTTTGTTTTTCTTGCTGGTGATGATGAAATATTTAAATCTACCCCTTTTAAAAACTATTTTAAAAATATTTATATAATTTCCCCTATCTCAAAGAGTCTTAAGCCGATAATTAAAAATAATAAAATAATAGAATCTTATAAAATTGGGATATTTTGTATCTTCACTTCTGTTAAAGCATGGAAAGGGACTTCAGGTATTGATGAAAATTTAGGAAATAAAATTAGAGAACTTATTAAAAAAACAAAAAAATCGGTCATTATATCTTTTGGAAGTCCCTACATTTTAAGCTGTTTCAAAGAAGCCGATTCTCTGATCGCTGCATATGACTCAACAGAGCAGGCTCAATATGCCGTAATAAAATACTTAAAAGGTCTATTAGAGTGTAAGGGACGAATTCCAGTCACTATCGATTTATGAAAATAGATACGGTTTATTTCATAGGTGATAGTAAAAAGCCTGCTATTATATTTATACACGGAATGGGTATGAATAAAGACATATGGATAAATCCGTCCACTTCAAGGGTCCTTGGAGAAAAGATCCCAATACAGTTTTTTTTAAGAAAAAAAATGAAAAATGAAATAACAAAAAACAATGAAGATGAGCTTCAAACAATCTTTCATGATTTAAAACAAGACGGATATACAGTTATTACATGGAGTCAGAGAAAGCCAATAGGGACTATAGCTGAAGCGCTAAAAGAACTAAAGGAAATCCTGAATAAAGCAAAAGAACTAACAAAAAAAGGTGTTATTCTTATAGGTCATAGTAGGGGCGGACTCATTGGAAGAAAGTACCTTTTAGAAAAAGATTATTCAATAAAAGGACTTGTAACAATCTCTACTCCTCACAAAGGAACTTCGATAGCAAAGATCGCAAGGTATCTTATACCCATGGTATCGATGATAAAGCCTTTTTTCCCCACGGGAGACAGGGGAACGATTTCATTTGCTCTAAATAAAATCAATGAATTATTGAAAAGCCGAGCATTAAAAGAATTACTTCCAAATTCAAATTTCTTCCGAACCCTTAAAGACGGACCACTGGATGGAATTTATTATATATCCGCAGGTGGAACTAACCCTACAATTTTTACTTCACCTCATATATCAATTCCCGATATCTTCGAAAAGGTTATTCCTCAAAGTTTATATCCGGAGGAGATAAAAAAAGGTAAAGGAGACGGCTTAGTCTCAGCCGAGAGCTCGAGATTACCCTGGAGTAACGAACATTATACTTTTAAATGCAATCATGCCGAAATCCTTTTTGACAAAAAAGCGCGCAAAGAATTGAAAGAAGCTATTAAAAGAATCGGTTACTAAATATTCGACCAATATTCTAATATTCAATGCCTTTCCTCCCCAGTAAACCTTTATCAAAAGGGTGTTTTATTTTTTTTATTTCACTAACTAAATCTGCCTTTTCTATTAATTTTTCAGGACAATCCCTACCTGTTAATACTATTTCCAAGTTTTCATGCTTAGAATCTAATATCTCCAAAACCTCTTCTTCTTTTAAGAAACCATCCCTCAAAGAGATATTTATTTCGTCAAGAATAAGGATGTCGTATTTATTTTGTCTACTAATCTCTTTAATGAAATCAAGGGCTTCTAAACATTCTTTTCTTATTTCTTCTTCATTTATAACTCCAGAAAAATAAGGATGTTTTTTGGCACAACCATACACGTCTACGCCCAACTCCTTTAATATCCTTAACTCTCCATATTCCCATCTGTCAGGATCTTTATGAAAAAATATATAACATACATTAAGCCCATGTGAAATTGCCCTTATAGAAAGGCCAACAGCTGCAGTGGTCTTCCCTTTGCCATTACCTGTATAAATCTGGACTAACCCCTTATTTTCCATGATCCCCCCTTTCCCTAACTTCTTTTGAAACTAAGAACACATATGGTCTTCGGCTCAAAGGATTCTCCTTTACTAATACGAGCGTTTTGTACACCTCTTCAATAACCTGATAGGTTAATACACTATGAGGTGTACCTGTTTTATAGACCTTTCCTTCATTTAAAAGAATCACTCTATCGCAATATTCGCTTGCTAAGTTAAGGTCATGTAAAACCATAATCACTGTAAGTCCAAATTCTTTATTTAACCTCTTAACAAGATCCATAATTCCAATCTGATGAGCAATGTCTAAATGAGCAGTCGGCTCATCTAATAATAGTAATTGGGGCTCCTGTGCTAATGCTCGAGCAATAGATACAAGTTGTCTTTCTCCACCGCTTATTTGATTTAAAGATTTATCCTTAAACTTGAGGGTATTTGTTAAAATCATACACCTTTCAGAAATCTCGATGTCCTGCTTTGTTTCAAAAAACTGAAATCTTTTGTAATGCGGAATCCTCCCCATAAGTACAAAATCTTCTACCCTCATATAATTTCCCGGTGGATTCTGTGTTACCACAGCTATCTTCCTTGATAATTCTTTAAGCGATACCTGCCAGATATCCTTTCCTTTAAATATGATTTTTCCCTTCATAGGGCGTAAAACTCTGGTTATGGCTCGTAACAAGGTTGTTTTCCCAGAACCGTTAGGACCAATTATTCCGATTAATTCTTTTTCATTTATTTTTAGATTAATATCTCGAAGAAAAAAACCATTATCATATCCACATGTCAAATCGTTTATTTCAAGCATTACTTTTCTCCTAAAGATGTTCCCTTCTTAGTTAAGGCATATATAAAAAGGCTACCTCCCAATATACCCGTTATTACCCCCACTGGCAATTCCGTAGGGGCAATAATTGTCCTTGCTAAGGTATCACAAAAAATCAAGAAACCTGCGCCACAAAGAAAAGAACTAACTAAAAGTATTCTATAATCTCCACCTACAAATATTCTGACGAAATGTGGAACAACCAAACCAACGAAACCAATAATACCCGTAATAGAAACGCCGAAGCCTGTCAGGAGTGAAGTTAAAAGAAAAAGTATTTTTTTTACCTTCTCTATATCTATGCCAAGATGAATTGCCTCCTCTTCACCTAAGGAGAGAGCATTTAAATCTAAACAAAACAAATAAGATACAATTAATCCTAAAATGGATATAAAAACCATCAATTTTATAAGAAGCCAATTTGGTTCTTCTAAAGAACCCATTATCCAAAAGATAATTCCGTGAAGGTCTTCTGTGCGAGACGTAGCCATAATTAGCATTACTAAAGATGAAGAGATAAAACTTATCATTACACCAGCGAGTAGGATTTCATGTATTTTAAAAAACCCTCTTTTTAAACTAAAAAAGTAAAGTAAAACAATTACCGCAATTGCACCAATAAAGCCACATAATGGTAATGATAGAATGCTAAATATTTCGTTTAACTTAAATAGAATATTCAAGCATACGCCCAATGCTGCTCCACCCGAGATGCCAAGTGTGTATGGTTCAACTAGTGGATTACGGAATATTCCCTGTAAAATCACCCCCGCCAGACTCAATGCTCCACCTATAGCAAAACCTAAAATAATGCGGGGTAAACGAATGTCAAATAAGACACTATATTCAGTTGTGGACTCACCCCCTAAGACTAAAGAAAAAATTTTCTTAATAGGGATACTTACAGAACCAATGGATAAAGAGAAAATGCCTATTCCCAAAAGAATTCCTACTAAAACCACAATCTTAGTTAGTAAACAATTTAATTTATTTTTCATAGATAACATCCGAAGTTTGTCTAAATATCTCTTCACGACTGTAAAGCCCATTTCCTCCCTGCACCACCAACATTTATTCCTTCAGCGATTCTATAATACCGTTTACAAAGGAATCTAATGCAATTTGATTGATAACCTCTTTCCATTTTTTATCCTTGAGAGATTTAATTTGAGGTTTGTACGGTTTAGATAGGTCTTCCGGCTTAGGGCATCCTACTTGCCCACCTTCCCATCATAATATTACTCATGACAGTGGCTTTTATAAACAGTGAATTTGTTTTTTAAACTCACTAATTCACTTTTTTCTAATTCACTGTCTTTCTGGGCTTTCGTTCCCATCACGGCTGCGGGGCAGCGGGAGAATCACCATTTAAGGTTCACTCCTCTTCCCTGACTTCCGACCGTATGTGGATTATTTGTTTTCGTTATTAAAATAGTTTTACAGTTTCATCCCCCTTTTTAATCCGTGACGCTTAACTTATTTTTTCTATCTTATCTTATCCCTTACTTTGCGGTTATTACCGTTTATTAATTTGTCCGTTAACTTTCCTTCGTATTCGGGAAAATCTTCAAGATTTAGTGGCTTCTTGCGCGTCAAGTTTATTTTCAACAGTTTAAAATTCAATTCTCTGATCTTCCTCAATCTCTCTTTATCATCATCAATCGTATTTATCAAAGAGTGTAAATTTATTATTTCATTTCTCGTCTCGAGTTCTGGAGGAATACAGCCTGCGTTTTTAAGAAATCTATAAGCTATCCTAAGGTCTTCAGGTATTAGTGGATCGTCTTCAATTTTCAAGGGCTTACCTTTCCCTTCGAGGTTATCGAACTCCCCGTTTTCCATAGCCTCAATAATACGCTTTTCAGCAATTTTATAAAAGACATCCATAAAGATTCTAATGTATTCCAAGCATTCTATCTAAAGCTTTTTTAGCAGGAATTCTTATACCTTCAGGAACTTTAACAACATATTTATTTTCTTTCAATGCCCGAAGGATACTTTTAAGGGTCGTTTTCTTCATACTCGGGCATATCATGTCTTCTCTCAATGGATAAAAGGCTTTATCAGGATTTTCTTTTTTTAATTTATACATCAACCCCAATTCAGTCCCAACTATAAATTCTTTTTCCGGAGATGCCTTTGCAAATCTTAACATTCCAGAAGTACTCGTAACATAATCAGCCATTTCAAGCACTTCTAATCTGCATTCGGGATGAGCCATTAAAATTGCCTTAGGATATCGTCTCCTGGCTATTTCTACATCTTCACGCCTTACCCTTTCATGAACATGACAGAAACCATCCCATGCTATTATCTTTTTATCTGTATGTTTCTGCGCCCACATAGAGAGGTTCCTGTCAGGTATACTTATTACTGTATCATAATTTAAAGATTGGATTATTTCAATAATATTTGCTGAAGTACAACAAATATAGCTTTCAGCCTTTACCTCTGCGGTAGTATTAACATAGGCAACAACCGGTATGCCTGGATATAATGCCTTTATATCTCTTAACGTAAACTCTAAAGGATATATTAAAGAAGGTGGATTATCAAATCCAGGGAATTTTTTTATTTCGCGCCGTGGCATATCAACCCTTATCATATCAGCCATTGGACAACCTGCATTTATTTCGGGTAAAAGTACTGTTTTATCAGGAGAAAGGATAGATGCACTTTCTGCCATAAAGTTTACGCCAGCAAATACAATAACATCACAATCTATTGTAGATGCTGTTCTTGAAAGCTCAAGCGAGTCGCCTGTAAAATCTGCTATTTCTTGAACCTCATCTCGCTGATAATTGTGTGCAAGTATGATGGCACGTCTTTTCTCTTTTAACTTTAGAATCTCTTCCCGCAGACCTGTTTGTGTAGGCATTCCATTTAGAACTTAGCGACATTATTAGCCGAAAGATATGAATTTGTGAAAAGAATGGTTCCGTCTTCCAATACTATCTTATAAATGTAGTCAGACTTTTTCTCTTTTTTTAATGAACTGCCTGATTTAGAATATATTGTTTTGCCATTATAATTATTAAGAACCTTCTGCACATATTGTTTTGTCTCCGCAATTGGGGGGATATAACCATATTTTTCAACTGTAGTTGGACCTGCATTATAAGCAGCAAGTGCCAATATAAGGTCACCCTTAAACCTTTCCAATAAATGCTTAAGATATTTTACCCCTCCCTCTATATTCTCTTCAGGATCAAATGGGTCACGAACATTCATTTCCACGGCAGTAGAAGGCATTAATTGCATAAGACCCATTGCACCCTTTCTTGAAACAGCTCTGCAGTCCCAATTAGATTCTGCCTTTATAACTGCCTTTATAAGAGAAGGGTCAATATCATACATAGCGGCTTTTTCGTTTATTATATCATGGAAATCTAACTTTTCAGTAGAAGCAGATTTAGTCGATATATGATAATTTGAAGACTTTTCTACTCTATCTTTTATAACCTCACTTGTTTTACCCCAGTGAGGAACATCTGAATAATAAATAACACCATTTTCATCTATCTGTTTATATATATCTGCACGGGCATGAGTAATAACAAAAAGGAGTAAAAAGACTCCTAAAAATAACCACCTCATGCTAAAAATCTTAGCATTAAAGACTAAGGGTGTCAATAAAATTATATATCTAATTACTCTCTGCTATACCTTTTATAAGTCCTTCAGGCGTTGATTTAATCTTTTTTGCCCGAACCCCAAGTGCTTCTTCTAAATCACTTATTGATATATCATCTAAAAATTTATCCTCATCATTTAACAAAACATCTGGAATAAGTACTATCTCATTGCCCTTTATTCTATCAAATATAGCTTTTATTACATCCCTACCTGTTAAAAGCCCAGCAACAGTAATTGAAGAGCCAAAGATTTTATTTTCTACTGGTAATACCTCAATTTTTACTCTCCCTTTCTCGGTAATCTTTTCTATAAACTTCTTAAGGAAAGGATAGAATGATGTACCAGTAAAGGTAATAAACTTTCTATTAATAGATAAATCTTTAGGAATCTTTAGATTTTTAGCTTGATTTATAAATAAAGGTAACATTCCAACACCATTTTCTATCTGATAAAGCTCTCCATATTCCTTCAATGATGGTAGTGGATGACCTGCCTTCAAGTAAAGTTCATCAGAACCATAAACGAGGGGATTTCCGTATTTTTTGGTGAACCTTTTTTGGAAAAATTGAATTATTTCTAAGGCATTTTCTGCATCCTTCTTTTCAACAGGTAAGATATTGTGTTTTTTATAGGTAGTAAGCCCCACTGGGACTACTGCTATAGAGAGTATGTAGGGATAAAGATTAGATAAATCCGATAATGTCCTCTGTAATTCCTCTCCATCATTATAACCCGGACATAAAACAATCTGAGCATTAAACCTGATTTTATTGTTTGCAAGAAATTTTAACTCTTTTATTATATCAGGTGCTTTACTATTTCCAATCAATTTATTTCTAAGTGTCCTATTTGTCGAATGAACAGAAATATATAATGGGCTTAATCTCTGTTTAATTATGCGTTCTTTATCACGCTTACTCAGATTTGTCATTGTTATGTAATTCCCATAGAGAAATGACATTCTATAATCTTCATCTTTAACATAAAGTGATTTTCTGAGACCTTTTGGTAGTTGTTTGACAAAACAAAAAATACAATTATTTTTACAGGTCATTACTCTAATGGGTTTAAAAACCACCCCGATATCTTTATCTCTTTTTATGTGGAAGTTAATGATCTTTTTTCCTCTTTTTACATCTATACTTAAATCATAATCAGCAATATAAAACATAAAATCTATGGGATCACGTATCCTTTGTGAGTTAATAGATAATATTAAATCTCCTGGAAGTAATCCCTTTTCTTCTGCTATACTTTTTGGCGTAATATCCGCTATTTCTATACCATATTCAATCTTCTTCATGTGCAATTTTCAAACCCTTATAAATATAATGAAGTCCTGAAAAAATAGTAACGATGCTCGTTGCCCATAAAAGCATTTGGGGCAATTCCCTTGATAGCGAAAGATTTATACTTAAGAGCACATACGCAATAAATAAACTTTGTATCCATATCGTAATTTTACCTAATACCGATGGCTCAACCTTAGAGATGCCTGATATAAGATAAAGGATAAACCAACCTGCGATAACAATTATATCTCGGCTTATAACGATAATTGTAAGCCATCCCGGTATCCACCTATAGTATGATAAGACGATAAACGATGTAACAAGTAAAAATTTATCAGCAAGTGGATCAAGAAATGTTCCTAATACAGTCTTTTGATTTGTAAGCCTTGCAAAGAGACCGTCCAACATGTCCGTAATTGCTGCGGTCACAAAAAGAAAAAAGGAATAATCATATCGTTTATAGATTATCGAAGTTACAAAAATAGGTATGATGAGTACCCTTGTTATTGTTATTGTATTAGGTATATTCAGAACTCCCACAGCGATTCTTTCCAACCTGAATAATACGGATATTTCTTAAAAAATTCGTTTTCCGTGTCTGTTTCCCCTAAGCTCAAAAGGAAAAATATTTATACATCCAACCGTTAACAGACACTTGTAATGCGTCTTACAGTACATTAAGGAATTGAAAAATAAATTTTTTCAAAATATCTGCATTATTCTACATGCAATTTGGATTAATTATATTTTATGGGACATTTAGGGGTAATCCCTCAATTTTGAATTTCAGCCCAAGATGATTATAACATTTATTGTTTATTTTTCTACGAAAAAATTTGGATCGTGATACTTCAGCTAATGAGCCCGAAGGAATACTTTCGTACATAAAAGACAATAATGTTTCAGCATGACACTTCTCTAAAGCAAAATTATTTTTTTGGGACTCATTTTTAGCATATAAAATATGTTTTAAGGCATTAGAATTTTTTCCCTTTAAAAATTCAATTTCTCCTAATCCAAGTTTACAATAAATTATCCCCCTCGAATCCTTAGTCTTTCTGAAAAGTTTCAAAGCACTTAACAAGTAATCCCATGCCTTTTTATAATCTCCTATCATTTTGTATGTTGTACTAAGACCCCATAACGTATATGCATAACTCACTTTATCACCAATTCTTTCATATAACCTTATTGCCTTAGAAAAGTTTTTAAGTGCCTCTCTGTAGTTCTTTAGCATTCTGTAAGCATTGCCAATGCCACAAAAAGAATAAGCCCTGCCAAAGGTGTCCTTTAAAGAAGTGAATATTTTATTAGCCTTTTTATAATAATTCAAAGAAGCTTTTAAAAGACCCGCGACACGCGATGAACCACCAAGGCCACATAAACAGTATCCCATTCCCTCTGGGTTATTGAGCGTTTTGTAGGCAAAAAGGGCTTCTTTAAACATCTCGATGGCCTTTCTTATATCTCCTTTTATCCTTAATGCTCCTGCTTCAGCCCATATAGAAAAGGCAAAACCCTCGATATCATCTTTTTTCTTATAAATCTCTTTTGACTCACGAATTAATTTCAACGCCCCTCTCCAATTACCCTTTGCCCTTAAAGAAAGACCTATCCCCACTTTTGCGTCTGCCATCTTAATTTCTGAATCCATCTTTTTGGCTAAATTGATAGCCTTTCTATAATATTTTTCAGAAAGATCGAAATTACCCGTCATTCTATATATATCACCAAGAGAGACTAAACAATTGTATATTCCTGACATATCATTCAGTTTTTCATATTCTTTTAGTGCTTTGCTGTAAAGTTTAAGAGATGGTATAAAAAAATATTTTACTTTTAGGTTTTCAGCTTTGGATAGGATGTTATCTATTTTTGATAAACTTTTTGATCCGCTTGATGATCTTTCCATAATCTTCGGAATTAAAAAAAGCAGAGCCCATAACAATTATATCTGCCCCAGCAGAAGCAACCGTTTTAGCATTATCTGGCTTTATACCACCATCTACTTCGATAAGTACAGAAATCGCTTTTTCATTTATGAGCCTTTTTAATTTCTTTATCTTTTCAAGTGTATGAGGAATAAATTCCTGTCCTCCAAACCCTGGATTTACTGACATAAGTAAAACTAAGTCTACATCATATAAAATACTTTCAAGGCACCATACAGGCGTTGCGGGGTTAATAGAAACACCTGCTTTTATGTTCGCTTTTTTAATGCACTGTATAGTCCTGTGGAGATGTGTAGATGCTTCATAATGAACAGTTAAAAAATCCGCACCAGCCTTTATAAAATCCTGTAGATATCTTTCAGGTTCTTCTATCATCAGATGGACATCCAGAGGTAGTTTAGTAATTTTACGAATAGATTCTACAATAAATGAACCTATGGTAATGTTAGGAACAAAACGCCCATCCATTATATCAATATGTATCATATCAGCACCGGCTGATTCTGCAGCTTTAATTTCATCACCTAATCTTAAAAAATCTGCTGAAAGTATTGAAGGTGCTATTTTAACCATTAGAATTAAAGAATATACTTAACGGCTACTAAATTACAATAAAAAATTGATTTAAACTAATATTTTCAGTTAATACAATTTTAGGCGAATTGTTTCACCGGTTCTGATAATCGTACCAGGTTCAGGCCTTTGCGTTTCTACAAATTCACCTTCTCCTTGCAACTCGAGGTTTAAATTTAAACTCTTTATAATCTCTTGTGATTTTTCTAAAGACATATTCCTAAAATCAGGACAATAATAAATCCTTTCATAAGGACCAAGGCTTACCAAAACAGTAATATAATCGCTAATCTGTTCATTTGGTGCTGGGGATTGGGCTATTATTCTATCTTTCTCTATTGTGTCAGAATGTAAATAAATAACTTTTGAAATCTTTAATCCCTTTTGAAGTAATAAAAATTCCGCATCAAAAAGTGTCTCATTAACAAGCATCGGGATTGATTTAACCCGTGGACCTTTACTAATTATCACCTTTATTCCTCTCTTCTCTTTAACCTTTTGCCCTGGTGGGATATCCTGTCTTATTACATGTCCCTGTGGCACAATGTTATCATAATCTTCGCCTTCAATTTTAAGATACAATCCTTTACTCGTCAAAAGTTTATTAGATTCCAATAGACTCTTTCCTTGCAAATCTGGAACCTCTACACTTCTACTGAAACTTAATATTTTAAAAGTAAGATAGCCAAACAATACACCTAATGATATAAAAACTATAGTATAAACAAATATCTTTATGACTCTATTAATTTCTTTGTGCAAAGTTCCTCCGAATGTGGTGTATATTTTAATGAACACCGCCGAAAAACTCTATTGCTTTTTTTACTTCATTTAAATCAACAAGGGTATTCATACACGGACCAAATGGTCTTATATTCGGTATCCCCCACACAGGAATTGGATAAATATCAGCTATTCCATTGCTCAAATCGTTTTCGCAAGCAACAGCAACTACTACATCAGGTTTTACATCATTTATTATCCTCCTTGCAAGTGAACCTCCTGTAGCAATAAATAGCGATAATTTATTTTCTTCAGCAATGTTTATCAGATCCTTTATCTCGCATTTTCCGCATCTCTTACAATTATAGATATTATATGTTAATCTGACATCACAATCTTTAATCTGGAGACAATGAGGTAATAATAAAAGGACCTTCTCAGGATTAATTTTTTCTTTGATAACGAGTTTATTGTTAAGAGCAATAATGAATTTCTGAAATCTTTCTTTTTTGTTTTTCAAAAAAGACGCAACCAGCATCAAGATAGGATATAAAATTTTCAAAACAAAACATCGCATCCATCTACTTCTCATTAAAAAAGGTGCCTTCTTCTAATCGTCTTCCTCGGAGGAAATCTTTGGCAGCCATAATTTTTTTCCCTTCAGGTTGAAGTTCAATAATTGATATAAGGCCTCTTCCTGTTCCTACAATAAAGTCTCCACCTAATCTTTCAATCCTGCCCGGGGTACCCATACCTTCTATTACCTTAACCTTAATAATTTTAATTCTTTCTTTATTTAAATAACAATATGCACATGGCCATGGATACATACCCCGCACAAAGTTAAATATCTCACTTGCAGACTTTGACCAGTCGATCAGCCCATTTTCTTTCTTAAGGGGAGGTGCATAGCTCGGGATTCCAACTTGAGGTAACCTTTCTATAGAACCTTCTTTTATCTTTTTAATAGCTTTTATTAACAAAGAAGCACCTAATTCTGATAATTTCTTGCCTAATGTTTCCGCGTTATCGTCTTCTAATATTTCTGCCTCTTCTTGAAGAAGAATATCGCCTGTATCCAGTCCTTCATCCATCATCATAATTGTAATACCTGTCTTCTTTTCACCGTTAATTATAGCCCATTGGATCGGAGCCGCCCCCCTGTATTTTGGAAGAAGTGAAGCGTGAACATTTATACATCCATGTACAGGAATCTTAAGAATATCAGGGGGTAATATCTTTCCATAGGCAGCAACAACTATTAGATCTGGCTTTAAATCGAAAATTTTACTTATAAATGTATCTTCCTTTATATTTGTAGGCTGAAATACCTCTATCCCTCTCTTAATAGCAAACTTTTTCACAGGCGGTGGAGTAAAGATATGTCCCCTTCCTTTTCTTTTGTCTGGCTGTGTAACAACTGCTACTATATCCTCCCCTGATAAAAGTAGCGCATTTAGTGAAGGAATCGCAAATTCAGGGGTTCCAAAAAATATTATTCGCATTTCTTAAAGGATTAATTCAAGAACTAAGAATTCAAGATTTTATTGACTCATTCAGTGTATTTAAAAACTTTTTATATCTTCTCTTGAAAAACTCGCGTTTGATGGGGCTCATTCGATCGATAAAAAGTAGTCCATCGAGATGATCTATCTCATGCTGTAGAGCCCTGGCAAGAAGGCCTGTGCCTTCGATCTCCAAATCCTTGCCTTCTCTGTCAAGACCTTTAACATAGACCTTTTCCGCTCTTTTTATAGTCGTCGTGTAGCCTGGGATACTCAGGCATCCTTCTTCGCTTTCAATAACACCTTCTTTCCCCAAAATAAGTGGATTTATTAGAACTATAAGTGACCCCTTTTCATCTCTTGATGTTATATCTATCACGCATAGTCTTTTTAACACACCTATCTGATTGGCGGCTAATCCTATCCCTTTAGCAAAGTGCATCGTCTCTATCATATTTTCGATTAAAAGCTGGATTTGGCCATCTATATTATCAATAGGTACAGCTTTCTCCTTCAAAATCTTATCAGGATATTTTTTTATCTCAAATATTCCCATAAAATATTATAAAACATTCAGCCTACTTTATTCATAATTCATAAATTCCTATCCTCTTATAATGAATAATTTTGAAATCTCACGATAAATTGTGTATTATAAATTCAATCTGATTTATACAATCTTAAAGGAGGCTTTGGATTAAGGTTATAGATTTTAATTCCCCAAAGGACAGAGAAGTTTATAGACACAGCGTATCACATATAATGGCACACGCTGTAAAAGATTTGTTTCCTCAATGTAAGCTTGCAATTGGTCCCGCGACGGAAGATGGGTTTTATTATGATTTTGACATAGAAAAAACCTTCACACCAGAAGATCTTTCTTTAATAGAAAAAAAAATGACAGAAATTATAAAAAAAAATAATCCATTTATACAAAAACTCTTACCAAGAGAAGAAGCCATAAGACTATTTAAAGAAAAGGGCGAAGATTATAAAGTCGAATTGCTCCAAGAAATAAAGGATGATATTGTATCCCTTTATCAAGAGGGAGATTTTATAGATTTATGTAGAGGCCCGCATATCGACTCTACAGGTCAAGTCAAGACCTTCAAATTATTAAGTATAGCTGGAGCTTACTGGCGTGGAAATGAAAAAAACAAGATGCTTCAAAGAATTTATGGAACTGCGTTTTTGAATGAAGAAGATTTAAAAAAATATCTTGATTTTCTCGAAGAAGTTAAAAAAAGGGATCATAGAAAGTTAGGAAAGGAGCTCGATCTGTATAGCATTGGAGAAGAGATAGGGGCAGGGCTTGTTATTTGGCATCCAAATGGCGCATTAATAAGAAGAACTATTGAAGAATTCTGGCTTTCTGAACATTATAAGGCTGGATATAAAATTCTTTATACCCCACACATAGCAAAACTCGATTTATGGAAAAAAAGTGGTCATCTGGATTTCTATAAGGAGAATATGTATTCTCCTATGGAGATAGAAGGAGTAGATTACGAAATCAAGCCCATGAACTGCCCTTTCCATATACATGTATATAAAAGTTCTCTAAGGAGCTATAAAGAATTACCCATAAAATATGCAGAACTTGGAACCGTCTATAGATACGAACGCTCAGGGGTTTTACACGGCCTTCTTCGTGTTAGAGGCTTTACTCAAGATGATGCACATATATTCTGCAGAGAAGATCAAATAGAAAGTGAAATACTTAATGTCCTTGACTTTACGCTATTCATTCTTAAAACATTTGGGTTTGAACAATATGATATATATCTCTCAACAAGACCTGAGCATTATGTTGGAACTCTTGAAAACTGGGAAAGATCAACAAAAGCGCTTAAAAATGCACTTGAACATAAGAGGCTTTCTTATAGTATTGATCCCGGCGAAGGAGTATTTTACGGTCCTAAAATAGACATCAAGGTTAAAGATGTCCTTAACAGACCATGGCAATGCAGTACAATTCAAGTTGATTTTAACAATCCTGAAAGATTCGATATGACATACAGGGGTAGCGATGGTAAAGATCATAGACCTATAATGATACATAGGGCACTCATGGGTTCTTTAGAAAGATTTTTTGGTATATTAGTAGAACATTATGCCGGAGCATTCCCTGTTTGGCTTGCACCCTTACAAGTTAAAGTACTCACGATTGCAGATAGGCACAATGATTATGCTATAAAGTTAACCAATAAATTAGTATCTGAAGGAATAAGAGCTGAATCAGATCTCGAAAATGAAAAGATTGGGTATAAAATTAGAAATGCCACTGTAATGAAAGTGCCTTATTTGATTATAATAGGCGACAAAGAAATAGCAGAAGAAAAAATAACTGTAAGGAAAAGAACTGGTGAAAATATGGATACAAAAGTAGAGGACTTTATAAATTTATTGAGGGAAAAAATAAAGAAAAAAGAACTAAGTTTATAAAAACAGGAGGTGAGAGCATACCAAAAAATATAAGAGTTAACGAGCAAATTAAAGCAAAAGAAGTAAGACTCATTGATATTAATGGAGAACAGCTTGGTATTATGCCTATAAATGAAGCTTTAACTCACGCACGTAATAGAGGGTTGGATTTAGTCGAGGTTGCGCCTCATGTTGACCCTCCCGTATGTAAGATATTGGATTTCGGTAAATATAGATACCAACTTAGTAAAAAACAGGCTCCAAAAAAGACGATGGGGATTAAAGAGATTAAAATAAGACCCCAAATAACTGAATATGATCTTAATCTAAAAGCAAAGAATATAAGACGATTTTTAGATGAAGGCAATAAGGCCAAAATCACAATGTTCTTCAGGGGAAGAGAGGTAATCAGGCCAGAACTCGGTATGAAAGTATTTGGGAAATTAACCGAATTGCTTACAGGCAAGTTCAATATTGAACAGGCACCAAAGCTTGAAGGCAATCATATCACCATGATAGTTACACCTAAATAATACTCGGAGGTTAAAGATGCCAAAAATTAAAACACATAGAGGAGCTGCAAAAAGATTTAAAATTACTGGAACAGGAAAGATTAAAAGATGGAGAAGTAATAAGAGTCATCTTCTAACGGGAAAATCATCTAAGAGGACAAGAAGGCTCAGAAAATCTGCTTTAATTTCAGATAGGGAATATGATAAAATTAAAAAACTTATACCGTATCTATAACAACTTTTCTTAATTTTTATAATGTCTTTAATTGAGGAGGAATAATGCCAAGGGCAAAAGGTGGATATAAAACAAGAAGAAGGAGGAAGGTAGTCTTACAAAGGGCGAAGGGTTACTATGGAGCTAAAAGTAGACTTTATAGAATTGCTACCGAAGCCGTTGACAAGGCATTAAGATATGCTTATAGAGACAGGAGAGCAAAAAAACGTGAATTCAGATCTCTTTGGATTGTAAGGATAAATGCTGCTGCCAGGGCTCTTGGATTGACTTACAGTCAGTTGATGTCGAAATTAAAAAAGGCGAATATACAATTAAATAGAAAGGCCCTTGCTGACATCGCTTACAATGACCCTTCCGCTTTCAATCAACTTGTTGAAAAAATAAAAAGTTAAAAGTGGAAGAGATTCTTTCACTTAAAAATTTATTTCTTGAAGATAAAAAATCGGTTAAAACAATTTCTGATCTCCAACAGCTAAGAGTAAAATATCTTGGGAAGAAGGGTCTTGTAACCCTAAAACTTAAGAATCTTCCTTCGATTTCTCCTGAAGTGCGGCCTGCTTTTGGTAAGACATTAAACGAAATTAAAGTTTACATTGAAGATGAGATAAAGAAGATAGAATCCCTCCTTAAACAAGAAGAACATAGGAAAAGAATCCTTTCTGAAGCCCTTGATATAACTCTTCCCGGAAAATATACACCATTTGGAAGAGATCATCCTATAAATAAAATACTTTCAGAGATAACGGATATATTTGTTTCTATGGGGTTCGAGGTAGAAGAAGGTCCGGAAGTAGAACTCGATTATTATAATTTTGAGGCATTAAATATACCTAAGGATCATCCTGCAAGGGATATGCAGGATACTTTTTATATTTCTGATGAAGTTGTTTTAAGAACGCATACTTCACCTGTTCAGATAAGGGTAATGGAGAAGAAAAAACCACCCTTAAAGGTTATCGCACCCGGAAAGGTTTATCGATGTGATGCAGATATCTCGCACACCCCTATGTTTCATCAAGTAGAGGGATTTATGGTTGATACAGATATCGCTTTTAGTGATCTCAAGGGGGTACTTGAATCATTTATACACAGTATATTTGGTACAGAAACACGCGTGAGGTTCAGACCAAGCTTTTTCCCATTTACTGAGCCGAGTGCCGAAGTAGATATCTGTTGTATATTTTGCGCAGGGAAGGGGTGCAGAGTCTGCAAGAATACAGGATGGCTTGAGATACTTGGAGCCGGTATGATAAATCCAAAGGTTTTCGAAATGGTAAATTATGATATTAATCTATACTCGGGGTTTGCCTTTGGTATGGGAGTAGAACGAATAGCAATGCTCAAATATTCTATAGATGACATAAGACTATTCTTTGAAAATGATATAAGATTCTTGAAACAGTTTTGATTAAACTAAAAATTATAATAACACCTACCCTTGTCAATCTTTTCTACCTGAATATATAATAAACACCATGCGAGTTCCTTATGAATGGTTGAAAGAGTTTATTGATATCCCTGTAACCTCCAAGGAAGTAGCAGAAAGTCTCACAATGATTGGGTTTGAGGTTGAGGGGACAGAACATATTAATGACGATATTGTATTCGA
Source organism: uncultured Nitrospiraceae bacterium (assembly GCA_964404225.1). GTDB lineage: Bacteria > Nitrospirota > Thermodesulfovibrionia > Thermodesulfovibrionales > SM23-35 > Kmv42. The sequence goes on along the minus strand of CAYOJI010000002.1, from coordinate 28,486 downwards.
AATAAATGTTACCCCTAACAGGCCTGACTGCCTTAGTATATTGGGCATAGCCAGAGAATTATCAGCAGTTTTTAAAATACCTTTAAAAATTCCTGAACATGAGATTAATGAAAATCAACCGAAATCAGATTTTTCAATCAAAATCTTAAAGCCCAACCTTTGTAATCGTTATACAGGAAGGTTAGTAACAAATGTAGTCATTTCAGATTCACCAGAGTGGATAAAGACAAGATTAGAAAAATGCGGTATCAGGCCCATAAATAATGTTGTTGATATCACAAACTATGTGCTTTTAGAATTTGGACATCCTCTTCATGCATTTGATGCAGATAAAATTAATGGAAGAAAAATAAGAATTGATATAGCAGGAAGCAATAATAAAATCATAACACTCGATGGAATAGAGAGGAAATTAAACGATGAAGCCTTACTCATATGGGATGATAAAAGGCCAATAGCAGTAGCAGGTATAATGGGTGGTTTAAATACAGGGGTAACAGAAAAAACAGAAAATATATTTCTTGAAAGCGCATATTTTGATCCATTTTCAATAAGAAAGACTTCGAAATTTCTGAACCTTAAAACCGAATCTTCTTATAGATTTGAGAGAGGTACAGATATAGAATTCCTCGTAAATGCTCTTAACAGGGCAGCTCTTCTAATCAAAAAAGTTGTTGGCGGAACTATTCACAAAATAATAGATGAATATCCTGTAAGATATGAGATAAAACCGCTCGAGATAAGGTTTGAGAGAATAAATAAAATTTTGGGCACAAGCATCCCTAAATCGAATATTCTCGAAATCCTTAAAAGTCTCGATATTTATGCTGAAGATAGAAATGATATATGTATAATATATCCCCCTACACACAGACGAGACATAGCAATGGAAAATGATATTGCAGAAGAAATTGCGAGATTGTATGGATATAACAATATTCCTGTAACGATTCCAAGAAGCCCTCTTCCTTCGATACGATTAGATAGAAGAACCCAAAGTATAAAGTGTTTAAAAGAAGCCCTCAAAAAAACAGGATTTACTGAAGCGATCAATTATAGTTTCATGAGTCTATCGAGCCTTGATATGCTCGATGTTCCCTTTTCTGATAAAAGGAGAAAGGCTATAAAATTAAGTAATCCATTAACTACAGAGGACTGTATGTTACGTACAACCTTGGTACCCTCATTAATTGGAAATTTAAAATACAACATAGATAGAGGAATAAAAGAAATAAGATTATTCGAAGTGTCATTGGTATTTGAAGATGTAGGGAATATCTTACCGGCAGAGAAATTAAAGCTTGGCGGCATCTTTTATAAAGACAAATTCCCATCTTTGTGGAAAGACGATACCGAGAAATTTTTTATAGTTAAAGGGGTTATCGAGTCTATCTTAGATGATTTGAAAATAAAGGATTATAAATTTTCAAATTCTACCCAACCTTTTTTACAAGAGGGAAAGGCAGCGGATATTCATGTTTCTGAGTCTTTTGTAGGATATTTGGGGGTCTTGAGTCCAAAAGTTGTGGAAAGATTAGATTTGAAAAAACAAAAGCCCGAAATCGTTTTGTTCGAAATAGACCTTGAAGTTCTTTTTGGTTTTATTACGGAATCGATTAAATATGTACCAATTCCTAAGTATCCTTATATCGAACGTGATATGGCGATTGTAGTAGATGAGGATATACCTTCGATAAAAATTAAGGAGTTGGTAACGTCGTATCCTACCGAATTGATCGAAGAAGTATCGATATTTGATTATTATAAAGGCAGTAATATCCCTTCTGGCAAAAAAAGCGTAGCATTAAATATTATTTACCGCTCTAAAGAAAAAACCCTTACTGATGAAGAGGTCGAAAGAATCCATCTCTCCCTCATAAAATATATTCTCGAACATACAGGCGGAGAATTGCGAAAATAGACAAGATAACTTTTTTATCCTACTTGACTTTTATTTACATCTATGCCTTAATAGAAATAATTTCTATTTACATTTTAAGGCATAAAAATGTCTGATGAATTTTCTTCGATTCTTCGAAAAATAAACCTTAAGGTGACGCCTAAAAGATTAGCTATCCTTGAAATTCTGACTAATGAATCAGCCTATTTGAGTCCAGAGGAGGTATGGAAGAAAATGAAAAGGCATTTTAAGAAAATAGGACTGCCAACAGTATATAGAAATTTAGAAGAACTCTCAGCAGGAGATGTAATCTCTAAAGTCAATCATCCTAATCGTCAACTTTATTATTTCTTTTGTAGGAACAGGTCTCACCATCATCATTTTGTATGTCTTTCATGTCGGAATGTCGAAGACATTGATTTTTGCAAAATAGACGAATTAGAAAAAAAGGTAAAAAAGGATTTGTGTGGTAAGGTCATTTCTCATATCTTGCAGGTCAATGGTCTTTGTAAAAAATGTCTTAACAGGAGCAAGAAAAAGAAATGAAATCTAAAAATTTAATTACAATTGGACTAATCTTTTTTTTAATCTTTTTTGTTTACTCTTGCAAAAAGAAAGGCGAAGAATACATCTCCCAAAAAAGGTTAAAGGTTGTTACAACTTTATTCCCCTTGTATGATTTTTCTAAAAATATCGCAAAAGAAAAAGCAGAGATTATTCTTCTTTTACCCCCGGGTATAGAAGCGCACAGTTTTGAGCCAAAATTAGGTGATATAATCAATATCAAAAAAGCGGATATCTTCATCTACACAGGGAAATATATGGAACCATGGGCTGAAGATATCCTTAGAGGCATAGATAATAAAAATCTTTTAATAATAGATGCAAGTGAAAATATATTCCAAAAAACAAAACAAAATATCAATTTTGATAAAGTTGACCCCCATATCTGGCTAGATTTTTCTTTTGCACAAAGGATAGTGGATAATATTTTGAAAGGATTTTTAGAAAAAGATCCTTCTCATACAAACTATTATATAAAAAATGCTAAAGACTATAAAAATAGATTAAAAAATCTCGATAAAAAATATAGAGACTCCCTCTCAACCTGCAAAAAAGACGTATTAATCCATGGAGGACATTTTGCCTTTGGCTATTTAGTTAAAAGATATAATCTCAAATATTTTTCAGCATATAAGGAGTTTTCCCCAAATGCAGAACCAACTCCTCAAGATTTAATCGAACTTATAGAAGAAATCAAAAAACACAAAATCAAATATATATTTTATGAAGAACTGATTAATCCGAAGGTAGCAGAGATAATTGCAAAAGATACAGGGTCTAAATTATTAAAACTTCACGGAGCACACAATATCACGAAAGACGAATTAGTAAGTGGCGTGAGTTTCATTTCATTAATGGAAAAAAATCTTGAAAACCTTAAGATTGGTCTCGATTGTAAATGAAGATAGTATCTGTAGAAGATCTAAAGTTTAGATACAACTCAAGAGATATCTTAAATAATATTTCCTTCTCGATATACAAAGGAGACTATATCGGACTTGTTGGTCCTAATGGATCTGGTAAAACTACATTGGTAAAAATAATTCTTGGACTCCTTAAACCTGAAAAAGGAAATATTTCATTATTTGGAATAAACTCTTCTGAATTTAAAGATTGGTACAAGATTGGATATTTACCCCAAAAACTCGAAAATTTTAATCAATATTTCCCAGCTACTGTAAAAGAGATTGTATCACTGGGTCTATTTTCAAAGAAGAAATTTCCTAAAAGAATAACCGCTTCAGACGAAAAAGAGATTAACGAAGCAATGAAATTAATGGAACTTATTGAGATTAAAGACAAATTAATTGGTGAACTTTCAGGGGGTCAACAACAGAGGGTTCTTCTTGCAAGGGCAATAGTTAATAAGCCAGATTTATTAATTCTCGATGAACCTACAACCGCCCTTGATCCCGAAGTTAAAGAAATTTTTTTCCACCTACTTAAAGAACTAAATGTTAATAGAAAGGTAACTATCATCTTTATAACGCATGATATTGCTTATATCGGAAAATATGCTTCCAAACTTATGTACCTTGATAAAAAATTAATCTTTTATGGAAGCTTCGATGAATTCTGTGAGTCTGAAAATATGACCGAATATTTCGGTAAATATACCCAACACTTAATATGCCATAGACATGACTGATATCGAAATTTTCGACTTTTTTAATTATGGATTCATTCAAAGGGCTTTATTAGCAGGCTCATTTATCGGAATTGTATGCTCAATTTTGGGGGTGCTCCTTATATTAAGAAGGCTATCTCTAATTGGAGATGGGCTTGCTCATGTTACATTTGGAGGTATAGCAGTTGGACTTTTATTAAAGCAACATCCAATATATATAGCAATACCAATAGTCACTTTAAGTTCACTCGGGATACTTAAATTAATGGAAAAGGCAAAAATATATGGAGATGCTGCAATAGGTATCGTCTCCTCTTTTGGTATTGCAGCAGGAGTAATAATAGTAAGCATGGCAGGTGGATTCAATATTGACCTTTTCAGTTTTCTTTTTGGCAATATACTTTCAATTAGTAAAACAGAGGTGATAATATCGATAATCCTCTCTCTATCCGTGCTTTTAATAATATCATTCTTTTATAACGAATATTTTTCTATAACTTTTGATGAAGAATTTGCAAAGATATCAGGAATCAATATAAAAAAATTAAATTCCCTCCTGGTTATTTTGACAGGAATAACCGTTGTACTCACCATGAAGGTTGTTGGCATAATGCTTACCTCTTCACTTTTAATACTACCTGCTGTAACCTCGCTTCAGTTAGGAAAAAGTTTTAAGAGCACAATAGTTATATCATCAGCTGTTGCTATTTTTTCAGTGGTAATTGGAATATATTTCTCTGTAATTATAAATTTTCCAACAGGTGCCTCCACCATCTTGGTAAATTTTTTTTTCTTCTTCATAGTACTTTTATATAAAAATATAATCTTGAAAAACTGATATTAAGCAAATGTATAAAAACATTATAGTTTCTTGACTTAGTTTTATTACTGTGATAATCTTATTTTAGAATTAGCCACGAAGGCTCAAAGACGACCAGCAGGTCGAAAAGCTTTCGCGGCTTTTTTTATGCCGCAGAAAGGGGGGTAATTTTTAAAAGACTTTCTTTTTAATTGATACTCGTCCTTTGTCTCTTTTTAAAAAATTGGTGGAGGAGGTATTTATGAGTTTCAAAATCTTTTTACTAAAAGTATTAATCTTGCTGATGTTTATAATGTCATTTTTAATGCCATCTTTAACTAATGCATATGATGTAAATGATAAACTTACAATAGAAGGGACTCTGACGGGAATTTATCAATACGGTGACTTAGATGTTGAAGGAAAAGATGATGCAGATAGAGGAGTTGCTGTTTTAGATCTTGGAATTAACTTCCATCCTACAGAAAAAGACGAGTTTCAAATAACACTTAGTTATGCAGCAGGTAACGGATTAAACTATTTAGAACCCTTTTCTCTTGTCCCTTACGCGGATGACCTTGAGAATGATCTTAAAGATATAAATGGTAGAAATAGGGATTATCTTCTTGAAGCATGGTATAAACACACATTCACCCTTTCTAAAAATGTTTCGCTTGGCTTAACAGGAGGTATTATAGATGCTACGAAATATATCGACGATAATAAATTCGCAAACTGTGAATGCAGCCAGTTTATGAATGAGGTATTCGTTAATCACACCAATGTAAATTTACCATCCTATGACCTCGGGGGTATCGTAGAACTTAATATATCCAACCTCTCTATCAAAGGATTAATGATGAATACAAAATTCGAGATCGAAGATGATGTTTTCAGAGGCTATAATTACTATGCATTACAACTCGGATATACTATTAACACCTCATTAGGCGAAGGTAACTACAGAGTCTATGGCTTTACCACAAACGATAGGTTTCCATGCTGGGATGAGAGGGGTGAAGGCAGTCTTTATGGTTATGGGATCTCCGCAGATCAAGAACTGAGCAAGATAATCGGTGCTTTCGTAAGGTTTAGCTGGCAGAATGATGAAGCTGTAATAATTCACGATGAAATTTATTCAGGTGGTGTCAATATAAGCGGAAAATTATGGGGAAGAGAGAAAGACGAGATAGGTGTTGGTTATGCATATCTCGATGGTGCTGACTGCGGTAATATAGATAACACCAATGCCTTCGAGACGTATGCAAAATTCAAGATATCAGATTTCAGTGACATAACATTTGACGTCCAATATGTCAACGACAATATGAAGCATGAAGAAGACCGAAAGGGATTTGTTTACGGGATAAGGGTAAATGCATATTTTTAAAAAATTTAAAATTTAGATTATAAGGAGGTAGTAACTATGAAGAAAAGCCTGTTTAAGGCAATTTTAACAACTATGATAATTATATTATCTTTCTCACTTTCCTGGGCTCATTTTGGTGTCATCATACCATCTGATGATATCGTTTCAAAGGAGGATAAAAAGGATATAACCCTCAAGGTAAAATTTATCCATCCCTTTGAAGGACACCATATGAACATGGAGATGCCAAAGGCATTTGGGGTGATGATAGATGGGAAAAAACACGATCTCCTTCAAACTTTGAAAAAGAATGTTGTAAAGGGTTATACCACGTGGGAGGTTTCATACAAGATTAAACAACCGGGGGATCATATCTTTTATGTTGAGCCTGTACCTTACTGGGAGCCAGCAGAAGAATGTTTTATCATCCACTACACAAAAGTAGTAGTAAATGCCCTTGGAAAGGAAGAAGGATGGGATGCTGAAATAGGGCTTAAAACAGAAATCATTCCTCTTACAAGACCATATGGCCTCTGGGCTGGCAATGTATTTCAAGGTATTGTAAAGGTTGATGGTAAACCAGTTCCTTATGCAGAAGTTGAGGTTGAATACTATAATGAAGGCGGGAAAGTAAAAGCACCTGATGAACCTTATATAACGCAGGTTGTAAAGGCTGATGCAAATGGTGTTTTCACCTATGCAATGCCAAAGGCTGGTTGGTGGGGATTTGCAGCTCTTAATACTGCTGATTTCAAATTAATGCATGAGGGTAAAGAGTATCCCGTCGAAATAGGTGCTGTTTTGTGGATTAAAACAAGAGAGATGAAATAGTATGCATATATCCGAAGGTGTTCTATCCGCACCCGTGCTACTGACGGGTGCGGCATTAACAGTTATTGGGACTGCAATAGGGCTTAAAAAAATGAGTTACGAAAAGATACCAGAAGTGGCTGTTCTATCATCAGCCTTTTTTGTTGCTTCATTAATCCATGTTCCTATAGGACCATCAAGTGTTCATTTGGTTCTCAACGGTCTTGTAGGAGTGCTTTTAGGATGGACGTCTTTTCCTTCCATTCTTGTAGCCCTTGCACTGCAAGCACTCTTGTTTCAATTCGGCGGTTTTACCTCTCTCGGTGTGAACACATTTAATATGGCAGCACCGGCTGTTGTATCTTATTATCTCTTTAACTTTCTAATAAGAAAGGCAAATCACTTTATAAGCATGCTCGCAGGGTTTGGTGCTGGCCTGTCAGGTGTGGGGCTTGGTGCACTATTTGTTGCTATAGCCCTCGTAACCACAGGTGAAAGCTTTCTAAATGTAGCGAAATTGCTAATGATTGCAGATTTTCCCGTGATGATTGTCGAAGGGATCATCACATCCTTCTGCGTTATATTTTTAAAAAAGGTAAAACCAGAAATTCTTGGGGAGGTAAGAAAAGGATGAAAAATGGTTATAAGATTCATAGTTCAGGATTCAGGGTTTTAGTAAATAAATATCTTTCGTCTTTTCTACTGATTACTGTTTACTTCTTACTATTTACCCCTTTAGCCTATGCTCATAAAGTTAATATTTATGCTTATGCTGAAGATGGTATGGTTTATTCAGAAAGTTATTTTGTAGACGGCTCAAAATGTAAGAACTCTATTTTAGAGGTCTTTGACGAAAAAGACAAAACTAAACTACTTGAGGGCAAGACTGATGATGAAGGAAAGTTTTCTTTTAAGATTCCTAAGGCTACATCCCTTAAACTTGTTCTCCATGCGAGCATGGGTCATCAGGCAGAATTTATTATTGGTGAAGATGAAGTGAGAGAGGCAATGGGCATTAAAATTCAAAAGTCAGAAGTCAGGAGTCAGAAGTCAGAAAAAGAAGTTAAGAAGGTTAGAAGTTTAGAAGAGGAGAAAGCCTCTGAGCTTGAGGCAATCGTTGAGAGTGCTGTTGAAAAGAAGTTACAGCCTGTTATGAGGACGCTTGTTAAAATACAGGAAAATAGTGGGAAGCCAAGTTTTACAGAAATAATTGGTGGTATTGGTTATATTATAGGTATATTAGGAATTATTGCTTACTTCAAAGCAAAAAACGAAATAAAGAAAAGAACCTAACATGCATCTCGAGGAATTTGCAGAAGGTAATTCTTTATTACATAGACTTGACCCGAGGATAAAATTTATAACAGCTATTCCCTATATCTTCCTTATAGCCATTACAAGTGGCTTAAAAGGACCTTTTTTAGCCTTTATGATTTCTGTTGTTATGTTATTAATCAGTCGTATAAGTTTTAAAAAACTCTTAGGAAGATTGGTTGTTGTCAATGGTTTTATATTCCTTCTCTGGATATTTCTACCATTTAGTTATCCCGGCGAAACGATTTTCTCATTTGCTTCTTTAAAAGCCACTCGTGAAGGCTTCTTATATGTCCTTTCTATCACATTTAAGGCTAATGCTATTGTGTTAGCCACAATAGCTATCCTTGGCACATCAGAAGTTTTTTCCCTTGCACACGCCCTCATCCATTTAAGAGTACCAGATAAACTTGTTCATCTCTTCTTCTTTTTTTACCGATATATCAGTGTATTACATGAGGAATATTTGAGACTAAAGAGGGCAATGAATATTAGGGCTTTTAGGGCTAAAACAAATATCCATACTTATAAGACATATGCCTATCTTGTTGGAATGCTTATTGTAAGAAGTTACGAAAGGTCACAGCGAATTTATAAAGCAATGTTGTGCAGGGGGTTTCATGGTAATTTTCCTATAATAAGCCATTTTAATCTCAGCCGAACAGATATATATTTCAGTATTATCATGGCCTTTATAATTATTTTAATAGCACTAATCTCTTTAAATGGAAATTAAAAAATGATAAACATAAAGAATTTAAATTTTGGATATACAAATGGGAAAAAGTTATTTAATAATCTAAACTTTTCCTTAAAGAAGGGTGATCGAATAGGGCTAATAGGTCCCAATGGTGCTGGGAAAACAACGCTTCTACATTTAATTATGGGGCTTTTAAAGCCCGATTCAGGAGACATTGAAATATTCGGAAAACTCAGAAGAGATGAACGTGACTTCGTAGAGGTAAGACAGAGGATAGGTCTACTATTTCAAGATTCCGATGACCAACTTTTTTGTCCTACTGTAGAAGAAGACATCGCCTTTGGCCCTTTAAATCTAGGTAAATCCCATGAAGAGGCAAGGATTATTGTAAAAGAAACATGTGAAAAACTGGGTTTAACTGGTTATGAAAAAAAAGTTACACATAAACTTTCAGGTGGTGAAAAAAGACTTGTAGCACTTGCGACTATAGTAGCCATGCATCCCGAATGCTATCTTCTGGATGAACCTGCTACAGGACTTGACGGGGATACAACAAATAGACTTTTAAATTATCTCAAAGAAAATACTCACACATATTTAATCATTACACATGACCTTAAATTTTTAAAAAATGTTGCCGAAAAAATTTATCTATTGAGAGAAGGTTCAGTTAAAGAACTTTAAATATGGTGACTTATTTCAGAAAGGAAGCTGAAGATTTATAACATTAAAAAAGCTTTTTCTATGAATCGGACAAGGACCGTATAGATGTAATTTCTCTAAATGTTCTTTCGTGGAATATCCTTTGTGTCCTCGAAAATTATAAACAGGATACTGTATGTGATAATCTAACATAATCCTATCTCTTGAAACCTTTGCAATTATCGAAGCTGCTGCAACTGAAGCACTTTTACTTTCAGCTTTAATCGGTGATATTTGTTTTATAGGGAGAGTAGGAAGGGATAAAGCATCAATGATGAGTAGATCAGGTATATTAGAAAGATTTTCTATAGCATGCTGCATAGCGATCTTTGTAGCTCTTAAAATGTTTAATCTATCAATCTCCTCAGATCCTACAATACCTATTCCTATATCTAAGGCTGAGCTTCGGATCTCGTCATATAATTCCTCTCTCTTTTTTGGAGAGACTTTCTTTGAATCTCTCAGTCCAGCAATCCTAACACCAGATTTCAATACCACTGCTGCTGCAACAACCGGTCCTGCAATTGGCCCTCTTCCTGCCTCATCAACACCAGCAATTATTGAAAACCCCTTTCTTCTAAGAGCATCATCGAATTGATAAATATCCATTATTCTATTTATCAGAACAATTATTTTGCCTCTTGGGTTATCTTTTCTAAAAACACCCTTTCTTTCTCTTTAATCTTCGCAGCCTTACCCTTTTTCGACCTTAAATAATATAATTTTGATTTCCTTACGTCCCCCTTCTTTAAAACCTCTATTTTGTCAATAACAGGAGAATATAAAGGAAATATTCTTTCTACACCTACTCCAAATGATATCTTTCGCACAGTAAAGGTTTCCCTCGTATTACTACCACGCCTCGAAATTACAACTCCGTCAAAAGGTTGGATTCTTTCCTTATCACCCTCTACAACCTTTACAAATACCCTCACCGTATCACCTACATTGAATTTCTCTATATCTCTTTTAAATCCTTCTTCAATAGAGTTTATAAGATTCATTGTAATTCCTCCCTTATTTCATCTATTAATTTATAGTCTTCCTCGTTAAGCTCGATTTTTCCAAGTAAATCCGGCCTTCTTTCTAATGTCCTGCGAAGTGCCTCCTTTCTTCGCCATCTTCGGATCCCTTGATGATTACCCGAAAGTAAAATCTCTGGCACTGCCAAATCCCTAAATACAGGGGGTCTTGTATAATGAGGATAATCAAGTATTCCCCATGAAAATGATTCAATCTCTGCCGAATGTTCATCTCCAAGCACATTTGGAATGAGTCGAGAAATTGCATCTATTATAACTAAAGCAGGTAATTCACCACCAGTTAATATATAATCTCCTATAGAAACTTCGTCGTCTGCAAGTCCTATTCTTACACGTTCGTCAATCGCCTCGTACCTTCCACATAATAAAAAAATTCGCTTTTTTTCCTTAGATAGTTTTACAGCCATTTCTTGGTCAAATTTTCTACCGGCAGGACTAAGCATAAGAACAATTCTCTCGCTTCTGACAGGGCATATCGTTTCAACAGCATAAAAAAATGGTTCGGGTTTCATCACCATACCAGCCCCACCTCCGTATGGATAATCATCAACGGTCTTATGTTTGTCCTCTGCGTAATTGCGTAAATTGTGGATGTTTATCTTTATAAGTCCTCTATTTAATGCCCTTTTGATTATACCTTCGTTTGTATATGCATAAAAAATATCAGGGAATATTGTTACTACATCAAAAATCATTTTAGATTCTTTTGAATCGTTTTAATTTTTGTCTATATTAAGCCTATCTTTAAGTAGTTTTATTTAAAGAAACTAAATTTTATTAGACACAAAAATTCTTTTAATTAAATAGTTTGATTCGAATTTAATCAGACAAAAGATTAAGGGGTAAAGGAAACTATAGACTTCCTTACCCCTTCGGTCATTTCTGAAATAATTTAGATAAAGATGAAACTGACCTTTAAAACATCTCTCCGGAGCGCTTTCGTAACAAAGTCAGGTTTTATTCGAGTATTTCAAGTACACAGCGCTTACCTATTTTTGTACCTGAAGCGCTGAGTATTGTCCTCATCGCTCGTGCGGTTTTACCCTGCTTACCTATAACTTTTCCAAGATCACTCGGTGCTACCCTTAGTTCGAAAACAGTAGTCTTTTCTCCATCGACCTCAGTAACACTTACTTCTTCAGGCCTGTCTACCAGAGCCTTCGCCATCTTTTCTACTAATTCTTTCATCATATTCCACCTCCATACGAATTTTGGACTGCCTATAAGCCAGCCCTTTGCATAAGCTTTTTAACTATATCAGTAGGTTGTGCTCCTCTCTGTAACCAGAGTTTTGTCTTATCCACATTTAGCTTTATCTCGGAAGGTTCTTTCAATGGATCGTATGTTCCGAGAATTTCTATGAAGGGGCCATCCCTTCTCGCCCTTGAATCAGATACTACTATTCTGTAAAAGGGTCTTTTATGCGCTCCCAATCTTGTTAAACGAATTTTTACCAATGCATCACCTCCTTAAGAAGTTTATAATTTTAATATATCTAAGAATATAAAGTAAATAGTCCGAATTTATGTAATCTCGTTATAAGAATGTTTGATTTTTAGATACATTTTTCGTTATTATCACTTCAAATGGAAAGTAAAAAATTTTTTGAGCAATCTAAACAGTTTTTAATGAATACATATAGCAGATACCCCATTGTCTTAAGAAAAGGCATGGGAATGAAAGTATGGGATTTAGATAATAAAGAATATCTTGATTTTGTGGGAGGGATAGCTGTAAATATCCTTGGGCATTGTCATCCACGCGTTGTTGTTGCAATTCAAAAACAGGCACAAAGGCTAATCCATGTTTCAAACTATTATCATATTGAACCTCAAATAAAGCTTGCTAAACTACTCGTGGAAAACTCATTTGCTGATAAAGTATTTTTCTGTAACTCTGGTGCTGAAGCAATTGAAGCAGCAATTAAACTTGCAAGAAAATACTCTAAAGAACATTTAGGACCAAACTGCTTCGAAATAATAACAGCCGAAAATTCTTTTCATGGAAGAACACTTGGAGCACTTACTGCAACTGGACAGGAAAAATTTCATAGAGGCTTTGAACCCCTTGTTCCAGGATTCAAATACGTCCCTTTCAATGATACAAAAGCCTTAAGCGAGGCTATAACTGAAAACACTTGTGCAGTTTTATTAGAGCCAATACAAGGAGAAGGGGGAGTTATATTACCAGATTCTGATTATTTAAAAGAGGTAAAAAAAATATGTAATGAAAATAATCTTCTCCTAATCCTTGACGAAGTTCAAACCGGTATGGGAAGAACAGGAAAACTCTTCGCCTACGAACATTATGACATTACACCTGATATAATGACAGTTGCTAAAGGGTTGGGTAATGGTGTCCCAATAGGTGCAATGCTTGCTACGGATAAGGTGGCATCAGCTTTTGAGCCCGGAAATCATGCTTCAACCTTTGGTGGGAATCCGCTCGTATGCGCTGCTGCAATAGCAACTATTGAAACGCTACTTGAAGATGGATTTATTTTAGACAACTGTAACAGGATGAGTATTTACCTCTTCGAAGAATTATTGAAACTAAAAGAGAGATTCCCTCATCTCATCAAAGAAATCAGAGGTAAGGGATTAATTTTAGGTATAGAAATGACAACCGAATGTAGTAGTATTGTTAAGGCTTGTATGGAAAAAGGGTTACTTATAAATTGTACTGCAAATAATGTTTTGCGTTTGATACCTCCTTTGATCGTTCGAAGAAGAGATATAGATCAGTTAATAAATATTCTAAATGAAATTTTTTCTAAGATATAATAATTTCTGACTTTCTATAATTGAATGAGGAGAGGGTAAGATTATTGATGAACGGAAAGAGAGATTTTTTAACTGTTTGGGATTTATCTTCTGAAGAGATTGAAAAAATTATAAAAAGGGCATTGGAACTTAAAGCTGGTAAAGATGCCAATAAATGTCCTTTAATAGGTAAAAGTATTGGACTTTTATTTGAAAAGGCTTCCACAAGAACACGCTTGTCATTTGAGGTCGGAATTTATCAACTTGGTGGGCAATCTATATATATGAATCCAATGGAAATTCAGTTAGGAAGAGGTGAGTCTATCCATGATACAGCAAAGGTTTTTTCAAAATATCTAAGCGCAATTGTAATAAGAACATTTAGTCATAATTCATTAATAGAATTCGCAAATTATTCTTCTATCCCCGTAATAAATGGTCTAAGTGATCTACATCATCCCTGCCAAGCATTGGCAGACTTAATGACGATCTTCGAAAAGAAACATCAATTAAGTAATATACGCCTTGCTTATATCGGTGATGGCAACAATGTTACAAATTCATTAATAGAGGCATCTGCAAGAATGGGAATAAGCATGGTGGCCGCATGTCCAAAAGGCTGTGAACCCGACTCAAATGTCTTGGAAAAAGTTCAATCAAAAGTAAACAATAATATAAAAATCGTAAGAGACCCAAAAGAGGCTGTTGCCAAAGCTGATGTCGTCTATACTGATGTATGGGTCAGCATGGGACAAGAAAAAGAAGCGGTTAAGAAAAAGAGAAAACTAAGAAAATATCAGCTTAACAAAGAACTTCTTGCCCTTGCTGACAAAGACGCAATTGTCCTACATTGTCTTCCTGCTCATAGGGGAGAAGAGATAACAGATGAAGTTATGGATGGACCTCAGAGTGTTGTCTTTGAACAGGCAGAAAATAGGCTCCATACTCAGAAGGCTCTTTTAGAGTTTCTTTTAAATCCAATGTTGAGTTAATTAAAAAATCTAAAATGAAAGTTTAAATTCTGTTAAGCTAAATAATCTAAATAGATATATCTTCTCCAATTTAAACCAAAGATATCTGAATTATGAGAACAAAAAGTAAAATTATTCTTTTAACCATTTTTGGTATCTCAATGGGTTTTTTGGAAGCAGCAGTTGTTGTATATTTAAGACAACTGTATTACCCCGAAGGGTTTGCTTTCCCACTCAAACAGCTTACTCCTGAAGTACTTTTGACTGAGTATCTGAGAGAAATTTCCACAATTGTTATGCTTTTTTCCATTGGCTTCATTACTGGAAGAAATTTCTATGAAAGATTATCCTATTTTCTTTTATCTTTTGGTATTTGGGATATTTTTTATTATGTATGGCTTAAGGTTCTTCTTAACTGGCCTTCCTCTTTATTAACATGGGATATTTTATTTCTTATCCCTGTAGTGTGGATTGGTCCTGTTTTGGCTCCGCTGATTTGTGCTTTTACGATGATAGTTATAGCAGGGGGTATTTTATTACTACAAAATAAAGGATATGACGTAAAGATTAAGATCTATGAATGGGTAACATTAATTATAGGTGCCATTCTTATTTTTATAACATTCATTTGGGATTATTCAAAAATAATAATTAAAGGAAGTTATATTTCTAAACTATTTTCACTCTTGGAAGATAAAGATTTTCAAAATATATTTTCAAATTATGTTCCTGAAACGTACAACTGGACATTGTTCATCATAGGAGAATTCTTTATCTTATTTTTTCTGGTATTATTCTATAATCGAATACGATTATCACGTTAACCTAAAATGTTTTTAACCTGTATTAGTTATAAATTTTTGAGCAATATCTGTAATATTTTAAAATACATCTCATGTAATAAGCTTTGACAAAATATGTCTTTCGATTCCCATAAAAAATAACGATTTTACTATTATTCCCTTAAAAATCAATGATTTAAATATAAATTATTACTGGCATGTGATTTGCTTGACTTAATAGAAGGTTAACTTCACCTCCATTTCTTTGGCAGTCTATTAAATGGCATAAGTTTAGACTGCCAAAGACTTTTTCATTTGACTTTTATCAAAGACTACTTTAATATATTTTGTAAATTTTATAGAAAGGAGGCAATTGATGAGAAAAACTATTCTAATAATTCTTTCCCTATTATTTTTAATTTCCTTAGGATGTGCTACAAGAGATTATGTAAGGCAGCAAGTAGATCCTTTGATTGATAGAATCAGCAGGTTGGAGGCAAAGGTTGCAGAAATCGAAAAAAAGATTGCAGGATGTGAGAGCAAGGCTGATTTAGCCCAGAAGACTGCTGCCGAAGCTAAGGCACTTGCAGAGGAAGCAAAGAAACTTGCGAAGGAATGTTGTGATAAGGCTGATGCTGTTGCAAAGAGAGCTGAAGCTGCTGCGGATAGAGCAGAAATAGCAGCGGATAAAGCTGAAAGTGCTGCTAAGAAAGCTGCGAAAGCATTTGAATTACAGCAAATGAAAAAATAAATTTGTTAGGGAGAGTCTAATTTTTAGACTCTCTCCTAAACTCAAATAAACCATATTGATACTCCGAGGATTAATCTTTAGTTATATCTGTTGGAATGCCAGTATTCCCCTTAAGAGTAGAAATCATCTTTTCCTTATCAATTTTTTCATATAGATTTTTCTTTCTCAATAATCTAACTGTTTCATCAAAATAATTCATCTTTAGGGATTCATCTTTATGGACTTCAAGATAAATTCTGTTATTTGAGACACCCACTTATGGTTACATTAGTTCCAATAGGGACTAACTTATACAGTTTCACTATGTGTTCCGGATATAATCTTATACAACCATGGCTTACTTTTCTTCCTATCCCATACGGTTTATTTGTACCATGTATCAGTATATCACTTAAAGAAAGCCTTAAAGCGTGAGAACCTAATGGATTATTAGGTCCTGGTGGTACTACTTTGGGCAAATCGGGATTTGCTTTTCTTATTGATTTAGGAACATGCCAGTATGGATTTACAATTTTTTCGATCACCTTAAATTTTCCAAGGGGTGTGTCTTTCTCTTCTCTACCTATTCCGATCGGAAAAGTAGTAACTAAGTTCACACCTCTCTCCTTAAAAAAATAATAGAGCCTCATTTCAGAGATATTGACGATTATACCATCGTATATCCCAATGTCTGGAAGTACCCACGAGGTAGGTAGTGTAATGTTAGTATTTGTTTCTACGACAAAGGGATCGAGATCAGGATTTGCGGATACAATTTCATTGTAACCAAGTCCAAACTTTCTTGCTATCTCAATCAGTGATTCATTTTCTTTAGCGAAATAATTTTTTGTTAAACCAATTACCGTGTTATCTTCTGAATAGGAGAAGGCCTCTGCTTGTACAGAAGATATAAAACACAAAGAAATAAATATAATTAAAGTCAGATCCTTGAATAAAGCAAATATTAATCTATTCAACTTCCCAATGACTCTATTATACGTTCTATTCTTGATTTGGGAAGACTGCTAAAGACTTTTCTCAATTCTTCGTAAGTAAAGGTTTTGTTCAGAAATGCAATAATATCCATCCTTTGTTCCCAGCAGCCAATTATATTTCTACACGGTAGTCCTTCCTGTAATTTGGAACAATAAGAGAATTCTACAAGCATCCCTAATTGATTGCAATAAATTGTCAAGATACCTCTTTCGGTCATTTGTGACAATAATTAAAAGGCGAGGTTTATGCCCTCGTCTGTAATTTTAATTTAGGGTCTTGGAAACTTCTCCAAGTCTTTCAATAGCTTATTTATCTCCTCATCAGGTAATACATAATCTTCGAGCTTACCTGATAAATATGCATCATACGCAGCAAGATCAATAATACCGTGCCCGCTCCAGTTAACAAGAATAACCTTTTCTTTACCTTCTTCTTTTGCCTTTTTAGCTTCTTCGATCACACATGCAATAGCATGATTTGTTTCTGGGGCAGGAACAAAACCCTCTGTTCTTGCGAATGTGACACCTGCTGCAAATGTCTCGAGTTGGGCATATGCCCGCGCTTCTATTAATTTGTCTTCAAGTAATCTACTTACTATCGGTGCCATACCGTGATACCTGAGTCCGCCAGCATGAATGGGAGCGGGTACAAATTTATGACCCAAAGAATGCATTGCAAAAAGAGGTGTTGTTTCAGCAGTATCCCCGAAGTCATAAATATAAGGACCTTTTGTCATCGTTGGACACGAAGCTGGTTCACAAGCTATTACTTTAATTTGTTTCCCATTAATCTTATCCCTTACAAACGGTAGCGCAATACCCGAAAAGTTACTTCCTCCACCTGCACAACCAACAACAATATCAGGATACTCATTTATCATCTCGAGCTGTTTGTAAGCTTCTAATCCGATAATAGTTTGGTGTAAAAGGACATGATTTGCGACACTCCCGATAGAATATTTAGAATCCTTTGTTGTTGCGCCATCTTCCACTGCTTCGCTAATTGCTATACCTAAACTTCCGGGATGCTCTGGATTTTGTTCAAAAAATTTTCTGCCTGCATTTGTGTCCGGGCTCGGACTTGGAACGCACTTTGCCCCCCACGTCTCCATGAGCACTCTTCTATATGGTTTTTGGTTATAACTAATCCTTACCATATAAACCTTTAATTCAAGGCCAAACTGACTACATGCAAAGGCAAGGGCGCTACCCCATTGTCCAGCTCCTGTC
The DNA here is from genome assembly GCA_964404225.1 of uncultured Nitrospiraceae bacterium. Classification (GTDB taxonomy): domain Bacteria; phylum Nitrospirota; class Thermodesulfovibrionia; order Thermodesulfovibrionales; family SM23-35; genus Kmv42. The sequence goes on along the minus strand of CAYOJI010000002.1, from coordinate 10,188 downwards.
TCTGTAGTAAGCCTTTTTATACCAGCTACCTTATTAAAATAAGCCTGGGCTACAGCCGTATTTGGTTTGTGACTTCCTGGTGGACTTACACCTTCATTTTTAAAATAAATTCGTGCAGGAGTGCTAAGAAATTTTTCTAAAAAATAAGCCCTATAAAGAGGAGTTGGTCTCCAAATAAGATATTTCTGGATAACTTCTTCAGGAATATCAATCCATCTTTCCGTGCTGATTTCTTGTTCGATAACATTCTTTGGGAAAATAGCTTCTAACATATCAGGGGTTATAGGTTTTCCCGTAGCTGGATTAAGCGGTGGCGGTACAGGGGTTGGTAAATCTGCCAAAATATTATACCACTGTTTAGGGATATCTTTTACATTTAAATCAATTCTTCTGTTCACGTGTACCTCCTTTAGGATTTCTCCAAATAAAAATGGTAGAAGGTATTTTACTTATTATTAAAAATTTTTTAAAGTCGATAGAAATAAATATCGTTTATTCTGATATTCAGAGCGATTATAATGTGCAGTTTTCACCTTAGGACCGATGGGTTGCCAAATGATGGGTTAATGATATGAGCATAACTTTTTGGGCTAAATTTTTTCTTAAGATCCATAAAAAGTTACCACCAGTAAGGCGGTGGCACCCTATACCTCCATCGCCAGTAAGGACGATCCCACCAATACGGATAATCCCACCAGAAAGGATAGGGTTCGTAGTAATAGGGTATTAAATAATATTCTTTTCTTTCTTCCCAAAGGTATAGTTCTTTTATCTTAAATAGCGGATAAACATAATCTAAGTCATCTATCTTACCTTCTTGTATTCGAAGGAATTCAGCAGCAATTGTTACTTCTCTTTCAGGTCTAAAGATTATCGGATCCAGTATACCACTTTCTTTAGGAAATAGAGCAAGAAATCTATCATGTGATCTTCCGATTCCCTTTAAATAACCTCTTGAATCAACAGGTACATAAAGTGCTTCTATTAAAGTACCATCTTCTTTTAATTTAGTATTCACTATGATACCTCCGAGAATGAATATTTTACCTTGGTAACGTATGGGATTTTGCTTTATATCAGAAAGGGAAATCTCTCTTATTCCTGTTTCCATTAATTCTTTTTGAAGTACAGGTGCACATGACATTAAGAAAAAATATAATAAAAGGGAAGAAATGATTAGAAATTTTCTCTTCATGATTTTATTTAAAGCTTTTTATAAAAGTTTGTCAACATTACGCATTACCAATACTGAAAAATTATCTAACCATATAATAAATAATTCCCTTCTTGAAAACAATCAAGGAGTGATGATATTAAGAATAAAGCTCGGCAAAATTACCTGATAAACTATAAAGACCTCCAAGGTCTTAGCATTCTACTTCATTATAAAAGATAAAATGTTGGTCGGGGCGAAAGGATTTGAACCTTCGACACCACGGTCCCGAACCGTGTGCGCTACCAGGCTGCGCTACGCCCCGATAAAAAATAATAAAAATCGTTAATCTATAAAGTCAACCCTTCCTACATAAGAAGCTCATCGAAAAAGAGATTATCAAAAATATACTACTAATTAAATTAATCAGGTGTTGTTAAACCATGTTGGACTGCAAATTTCACAAGACTCGGTAGGTCTTTTATTCCAAGCTTATGCATAAGTCGACTTCGATAAGTCTCAACTGTTTTAGGTGAAAGCGACAGGGATTTAGCTATTTCAACACTTGACTTTCCCTCCACAACAAGCTGTAGTACCTCCCTTTCACGATAACTTAAGCTTTCGAAAGGACTTACTCTATCTAATTTTAAACGCTTATTTATATAGTTTTCGACCATAATCTCATCAATTTTTTTGGATATATAGCGCACGCCTCTATTTACTGCAGAAACAGCATTAATAATCTCTGCACCCACTGACTCTTTCAATATATAACCGAGTGCTCCTGCTCGAAAAGCCTGAAAAATAACCTCCATTGAAGCATACATTGATAATATAATAACCTCTGTATGAGAACATCTCTTCTTGATTAGGCGAGTAGCTTCTATCCCATTCAGCTCGGGCATTGCAATATCCAAAATTACAATGTCAGGACGTAATCCTTGAACATTTATGACAGTCTCCCGCCCATTTTCAGCCTCTCCTATTACCTTTATATCAAGCCGAGATTCAAGCAACAATCGGAGACCCTCTCTGATAATAGCATGATCATCAGAAATAAAGACCTTTATTAAGTTTTTATCATCATCTACTAACATAATCTTCTAATTTTCTGAGTTCTTCGGGTAATCTTTGCGGTCTTCCTTTATTATTAATATAAGCTATCTTAATTTTTGCCTCAACAAGAAGGATATCTTCTTTAAAAATTTCGTGCCTCAGTGTAATTGAGGCGTTTGTTATCTCTATTATTTCTGTAGTTACCTTTATAAGGTCTCCAAGACGCGCAGGATGCCTGTAATTTATATCCACATGAACAACAACAAAAAAATGTCCTTCCTCATGATATTTCGCCACATCTATGCCGTAATCCCTTAAAAATTCAGTTCTTGCACGTTCCATAAATCTAAGATAATTTGCATAATACACAACCCCGCCTGCGTCTGTATCCTCATAATAAACCCTTATTCTTATTGGATTCATCATCATCGTGTTTTTAAAATTATATATGTAGCACCTAATCCACCATCACAATCCTTCGCTGAGGAGTAGGCTACTACCCACCTTCTGAAAGTTCCATGAAGCCATTTTTTTAAGGCCTCTTTTAAAACAGGACCTCTTGGAGATCTAAGTCCCCTTCCATGTATTACCTTAACGCAGAATAAATGTTTTCTAATAGCCTCTTTTAAGAATTTACTAAATTCCTCCTTTGCTTCATTTATTGTCATACCGTGCAAATCGATGAAATCTTGAACAGAAAAAAGCCCATCGTGAAGTCTTTGAGCTATATCCTTCCTGATATTTGGACTTACCCATTCAATATATTCTCCTGTATCAGACAATTTGATTTTTCTTTCTCCATTCACAATCTGCTTCAAGATTCTAAATGAATCCTCTTCTACCCGATGAGGAAGTTTGATTTTGGGCTTTTTGGGAATTATTTCTCTAAACTCTTTTATCTCCTTAACATCAGCCATAGCTTCACGGAATATTTCTTCATCTGTCTTATCATTATGATTTTCTATCCCCTTTAAACTTTCTTTATTTATGCATTCAACAATCCCTTTAAGCTCTTTAAATGATTTTAGTGAATATCTTAAAGACTTCATTATCTTTACTCCGGTCAAATCTAAATTAATAAGAAGCCTTTTATACATTATAAAGCATTTAATATATTCCTGTTATAAAAGATTCAGATATAATACTATCTAAAGATGATTAAGGGAAAAAATTGAAAATCGATATATCTCCTTATTATCGGGTTTTTAGACAACGTAGCATAGCTATCATAACATTTCTTGGATTTTCTTCGGGATTACCCCTTTCATTAACAAGTAGTACTTTACAGGCATGGATGACGGTTACTGGTGTTGATTTGCGAACAATCGGAATTTTTACCCTCATAGGACTACCTTATACTATAAAATTCTTATGGTCACCATTAATGGATCGTTTCGTTCCACCATTGCTCGGACGTAGAAGGGGCTGGATAATTATTACCCAGCTATGTTTGATTGTAGGCATATCAGCAATGGCATTTAATTCGCCGCTATATTCACCATTTCTATTAGCCGTCATTGCCCTATTCGTTGCTTTTGTCTCTTCTTCACAGGATATAGTTATTGATGCCTATAGAACAGATATTCTCAATGAAAAAGAAAGAGGGGTGGGTGCTGCCGTTTTTGTTATGGGATACAGAATAGCGATACTCGTATCAGGCGCAATGGCCCTCATATTATCTGAAAAAATAGGTTGGAGAAATACCTATTTATTAATGGCTGGATTAATATTTATCGGCGTAATATCAACAATTTTTGGTAATGAGCCTGATGAGAAAATCACACCACCAAAGAGTCTTTCCGAAGCTATTGTCGGACCAATGAAGGAATATTTCTCGAGAAAATCTGCCTTATCATTATTATTGCTAATAGTGCTGTACAAAATAGGTGATGCTTATGCAGGTGCGCTAACTACGGCTTTCTTTCTAAGAGGAATCGGATTTACTGTGGGAGAAGTAGGGGCAATTAACAAAGGATTTGGCTTTGCTTCGCTAATAATCGGCGCAATGTTTGGAGGAACACTAATGGTGCGTCTTGGACTATTTCGCTCTTTATTATTTTTTGGTGTTTTACAGGCTATATCAAATCTTTCATTTATGATTTTAGCCTTTATAGGTAAAAGCTATTTGATGTTCATCTTTACAGTGGGATTCGAAAATTTCACTGGTGGAATGGGAACATCAGCCTTTGTATCACTCCTCATGACACTGTGTGACCACCGGTATTCAGCAACACAATATGCATTATTATCTTCTATCGCCGCAATTGGCAGAATATTTATTTCACCTACATCCGGCTTTCTCGTAGAAACAGTAGGTTGGCCGATTTTCTTTTTCGTCACTTTTTTAACAGCATTACCAGGTATATTGATTTTATATAAATTGAAAGAGGTAATAATAAGGTTAGAAAGCAGAAAATAACTTAGGCCTTAAAATAATTATTCCTGGCTTATCTAATATATAATCCTCGAAGCCTTGATCAACTACTTTCCTATATTCTTTTTGAGAAGAGGCGTGTCTTAAGTAGATGTTATCTTTATATCTTATGATAATTCCTACATGTGAAACATCAAGACCTTTTTCATGAGAATATATCCCTATATAATCCCCAGTTTTTAACTTATCGATTATTGAGATATTAATTGCTCCTGAAGGAATGTAATGTATTTCGCGCTGAAAGGGTTCGATTCCTTCTAAAAAAAGCGTTCCATCTTCTTTTAGGTTGATCATTTTTTGAATCTCCACAGTCTTTTCACACCCTATCTCCTTTGTGACATCACTCACAATATGTGAATTGAATTCTCGCCAGTCTATAAAAAAATGATTTCTATTCTTGAAAGAAACGATCCCTGCTTTATATCTTACTTTTTTTAGGTTCTCTTTAAATTCAGTAAATGAACCCGATAACCGCATCGCTTCAATGTAATCGAGGAATGTGAAGCAATCAACTTCTTCTAAATTTATGACAAAAACCTCAGACGTATTTATATCACCAATCAAGGTTGATTCTTTATAATCTACCCCCTTAAATTGACTGGAAATGAAATCTATTCTCATACCAACGTCTTTGATTTCGGAGGCTTGATATAAAAAAGAATCTAATGTTTCCTTTGAAAACCTACCTATAATAATTTTTTCTTCTTTATGTTTTCTTAACAATTTTTTTACTATAACCCCCTCTATGGTATGATAACAAAAAAGCAAAATTAAGATGGCAGGCTTAATGAAAATTATTGATATCCATAGTCATGGAGTAGGCGGTTATGATACAAAGGCTACCAGTGAAAATGCAATACAAAAGATCGCTGAATTACAGGGTATATCCGGTGTTTCTGAAATCATTCTCTCCATATATCCTTCCTCGATAAAAGAGATGAGAGAAAATATGAAAACAGTTAGGAAAGCAATGGAACTTCAAAATAAAAAATCTAAATCGCGGGAGGCAAAAATTTTGGGAATATATCTTGAAGGTCCGTTCCTTAATCCTTCAAAATGTGGTTCGTTATCCCCCGCCTCATTTATCGAACCGAATCTCTACAATCTTGAAAAATTGATAAATGGCTTTGAAGATATAATAAAGATAATAACTATAGCACCTGAATTAAATAATTCTCTAAAACTTATTAAAAAGGCTTCTGATAAGGGTATTATAGTTAGCATGGGACACTCTGAAGCTACCTATAATGAAGCAGAGGCTGGTTTTCGTGCAGGGGCAAAGGGCATTACTCATATATTTAATGCGATGCGCGGATTCCATCATAGAGAACCGGGGATAGCAGGATTCGGAATTATAAACCAGGACATATATATCGAAATAATTGCAGACCCATATCATATCCATCTAAAAACCCTCGAAATGATTTTCAAGATAAAAAATAACGAGAAAATTATTATAGTTTCAGATTCGGTAAAGGAGACAAAAATATCACCCAAAATACAAGCTATTAAAGATTCTGAGAAAAAACTTTTGGGTGGCTGTATGACTGTTACAGAATCATCAAAATGGCTAATAGCCAATGGATTTGATGAAAAGGCTATAATGAAATGTATAACTAAAAATCCTAAAAGATATTTATCAACTTAAATAAACATTCAATTCGAATATGAAGGAGGGTTATCATGTCTGAGAAGGTAATTATATATGGGAAAGAAGGTTGACCCTTTACAGAAAGGGCTAGGCGAGCCTATGGAGACAGGGCGCAATATTTCGATGTCAGGACTGATATTTCTAAACTTGAAGAAATGCTTAAATATTCAAATGGTATTCGAAAAGTTCCCGTCATTATCGAAAAGGGGAATGTAACAATTGGATATGGAGGTGCATGAGGTGTATAAACTCCGATAGTTTATCGGTAGATAAATTTAACGGACAAAAATTTTTAAGGTACATTAAGAGATCGAAAAAAATAAATTTTCACAAAATCTGCATTATTTGAGTTAATGAATTTACGATAAAAACTCCTGCATAAAAAAACATAGCAATACCACATAAGATACTTATTTTTTTATAGACTCCTTCACCCAATAGCTTTGTCCCTTTAAAAGAAGCTATAGAGATAAAACCGTACCATATAACATCACATAACCAGTGTAGTAGGGAGAATAAAAATAAACCTATTAGCCCGAACTTTAAAGCACTAAAAACAAGTCCTGCACCTATTGTCCCCCACCATAAAAGGAAATAAGGATTTCCGATACTCAAGAGTATGCCAGAATAAAAAGAAGAACGGGTTTTATTATTTTGGTAAACATCTTTGTTATTTTTAATGAAAAGCAAATTTTTACCGATGAACATAAGATAAATTCCACCCGCAATACCTATTAATATTCTTATCCAATCTAATTTTAAAATGATATCAGCACCGAGAAATATCAATATAATTAGGGGTATTTCAACAACACCATGACCAAAAGCAATATACAGCCCTGTAAGTTTAGATCTCCCACCCTGCTGAATGGCTGCTACAGTCATAGGTCCTGGTGATAGGACACCTGAAAGAGATATTACTATTGCTGAAATAAGAAATACTCCAAGATTTTGTTCCATTTATAAAGATATACTATATAATACTTGAAAAACAATCGGTTATATATTAGGCTTAAACATGAAAATTCTCGCAATAGAAACTGCTACAATGCTGGGTGGTATAGCCCTTATTGATGATTTGTCAGGATTATTTGCAGAGATAAGATTTAATGTGAAGGCAACACATTCTGAGCGCCTTATGATTGAATTGGATCATATCTTAAAACAGACCTCATTAAATATAAATGATATAGATGTATTTGCGATCTCGATCGGGCCTGGGTCTTTTACTGGCTTAAGGATTGGTTTGAGTTCGGTAAAAGGTTTTTCATTTGCTACAGGAAAACCAATTGTTTCGGTACCTACACTTGAGGCTTTTGCATGGCACTTCCCATACTCTCAATTCCCTGTTTGTCCGATGCTGGATGCAAGAAAAAAAGAGGTTTACACTGCACTATTTATATGGGACAAAGCAGAATTTCATCGAATAATAAGTGAAATATCGATAAAAGTCGAAGAACTAATAGAAAAAATAAATACCTTTAGTAATGAAAAAATTATTTTTACAGGAGATGGTTCTCTTATTTATAGAGATAAAATAATAAAGGCAATGGGCTCGAGGGCCATATTTGCTCCACCAGACAAAATGATACCATCGCCTTCCAATGTTGCCTCGCTTGGAATAAAAAAGGCATTACAGGGTGAGTTTACAGACCCAATAAGACTCGTTCCATTTTATTTAAGGCGATCAGAGGCAGAGATTAAACTATATGGATGAGATTATAATACGTAAAATGGCCGAAAAAGATATTCCAAATATCATGAAAATCGAACGGATGTCTTTTTCTACACCTTGGAGCGAAAATGCCTTTCTGAATGAAATTTATAAACCCTATGCCTTGACCAAAGTCGCTTTGTTAAAAGATAATCTTGTGGGATATATCTGCGCAAACCTAATTGTAAATGAAGGACATATATTAAATCTTGCTACTCACCCGGAATTCAGACGACAAGGAATCGGTACAAGGCTTATGAAAGAAGTATTAAAAGAATTGAAAGACAAAGGCTGTAAATTTGTATATCTTGAGGTAAGAGTATCAAGTTTTGGTGCCAGAAAATTTTATGAAAAATTAGGATTTAAGGTTGTAGGGATTAGGAGGGATTATTACCAATGTCCAGAAGAAGACGCTGCTTTAATGATGTTAACTCTTTGAATTACTCCCATACTCCATCAATTGAGATGCCACATTTACTACATTTTCCATGGATTATTTTATTTTCTATTATTCTAAACCCAAAACGTTTTATAAGAAGTTCCTTACAATTAGGACAAAAAGTATTTTCTCCACCCTCTCCCGGTACATTGCCTTCATAAACATATTTAAGTCCTGCTTTGAATCCGATTTCCCTTGCCTTGCGTAATGTCTGGATGGGCGTTCGTGGTTTATCCGTCAGTTTATATGTTGGATAAAATTGGGTTACGTGCCACGGGATAGAAGGATCAACAGAATAAATAAATTCGGCTATCTCTTTTAGATCATCTTCAGAATCATTATAATCAGGGATGATTAAAGTGGTTACCTCGACCCAAACACCAAGTTCTTTCATAAGCTTTATTGTCTCTTTGACCGGATTAACTCTTGCACCACATAATTTTTTATAGAAATCATCATTTCCTTTAAGATCTATATTATTTCCATCAAGATAAGGAGCAATAGCCTTGGTTGCTTCGGGACTCGTATAACCATTACTTACAAAAACATTCTTGATCCCTTTTTTATGTGCAAGTTTTGCGCAATCATAAGCAAACTCAAAAAATATGGTTGGTTCTGTGTAAGTATATGAGATGCTTTCACACCCATTATTGGTTGCTGCCTCGACAATGTCTTCGGGTGTAACAGAATGACCTATAATATCTTCATGTTCTTTGGGATATTGGGAAATCTCAAAATTCTGACAATGTTCACATCGGAAATTACACCCTATGGTTGCAATAGAAAAAGAGGTTGAACCAGGAAGAAAATGAAAAAGAGGCTTCTTTTCAATAGGGTCAATATTCATTGAGATAACTTTACCATAAACAAGAGAGTACAGAATTCCATCATTATTTTTTCGGACATAGCATATGCCCCTTTTACCTTCTTTTATAATGCAGTGATGAGCGCATAAAAAGCACCTTACTTTTTTTTCTTCAAGTTTTTCATAAAACATCGCTTCTCTCATGATTCTTACTTTCTTTACCTAAAAATCTATCTGAAATCTTTCATATTCATACCACCAGGGAATTGGAATCTTTTATAACCTTTAGGTATCTCAAACAAATCGTTTGACTGTGTGCTAATTTTTACATTCTTATATTCCTGAACCCATGAATTATCGGTAGCTGCTGTTTTTACAGGAAAATTTATATCAGTTGCCCACCATTGATAAACCTGATCTGTCTTGTTGCCATATTTATATGTTATAAGATACTTCTTAGTAGGATGTCCGTCTATCGTTTCTTTGCCAATATATTTTCTTTCAATCTCTCCCTCAAACTTTTCTTCCACCATTGGTTTATTTTTTAGATTTAGGGGTAATTCCATATACATTTTCTGAGCAGGCATAATATTCCAGACTACCTTTTTGTCTATTCGAGTAATTGTAATCATCTTTTCCGGCGACTCTATATCCATCCTAAATTTGTCAGATTTGTAATATATTTTACCAGTTGTTTTACCTTGGCCTTTTAAAGTCATTATTGTGTCTGCTGAAAACTCTAATGCTGAAGACACACCGGAAAGCAAAAATATAAACAGCAGTAAAAATAAAGATTTTTTAAACATAAAACCTTACTCCTTTCTGATTTTTAGTTTATGGCATTGTAAAAAGTAAAATCTTTTTTGTCAAATGAAATCTATACATATTTGTCCGAAATAAATATTTCAAACTTTCATAAAGTAAGAGATATGGCTC
>CAYOJI010000001.1:46434-60531 GCA_964404225.1 uncultured Nitrospiraceae bacterium | reverse complement strand
TTACTGGCAAGAGCGTCGAAGAAAGTTTGTTAGATATGCTGCGTGACCTATCACGAAAAGGTGATGCTAACGCCATAACAAACTTTCTTGACAAAGAGGAAAAACCTATGCTAAGAAATTCAGAATTAAATATGATTAGAAATTCAATAAAATTTTAAAAGGAGGTAGAGATGAATCCAGATGATCTCAAATATCATAAGGAGCATACGTGGGTAAAAGTTTCTGGCAAAAAAGCAACGATTGGCATTACCGATTACGCTCAAGAGGCGCTTGGTGACATTGTGTATATTGATCTTCCAGATATTGACACGGAGCTGGAAATAAATAGTGAGTTTGGTGAGATAGAATCTACAAAAACTACCTCAACCCTTATTGCACCGATAACTGGAAGGGTTATAGAAGTAAATGAAGACCTCTCTGAAAACCCAGAAATAATTAACGAAGATCCTTATGGAAAAGGATGGATAGCAGTAGTAGAAATTGAAGATATGTCTGAACTTGATGATTTAATGGATGCATCTGAATATGCAAAGTATATCGAAGAAGAAGCTAAATGAAATTAGTCATACTTGGTGCTGGCCCCGGTGGATATGTTGCTGCTATTAAAGCCGCACAGTTAAGAGCACAGGTAACAGTCATAGAAGAAAAAGAGGTTGGGGGAACATGTCTTAACTGGGGTTGCATACCTACGAAGGTTCTTATTTCATCTACTAAACTACTTACACGCATTCAACATTCAGAAGAGTTTGGTATCGAAATTAAAGGTAATATAATTCCAAATCTAAAAAAGATTATAGAAAGAAAGAATAAGGTTGTTGATACGCAGATAAAAGGCATTAAACAACTTTTTAATAGATGGGGTATATTACTTAAAAAAGGTAAAGGTATTCTAAATACCCCGAATACTGTTACCCTTATATCAAAAGATACCTCGAAGGAGAAGATTTCAGCTGACAGCATAATTATAGCAACAGGCTCAAGACCTGCTGAATTGTCAATATGCCCATTTGACGGTGATAAAATAATCTCAAGTGACGAAGCTGTCCAAATCCAAAGTATCCCAAAAAGCCTAGTCATTATTGGTGGGGGAGCAATCGGGTGTGAATTCGCTTCTATTTACAGATCATTTGGAACAGAAGTAACTATTATAGAAATGCTTCCACATATAGTTCCAAATGAAGATATAGAAATATCTAAAATTCTTGAAAGAGAATTGAAGAAAAGAAAGATTAAACTTCTAACAAAAACAGAAGTAAAAAAGATAAACATCATAAATGATAGAGTTCATACCATCCTTTCCGATGATAAAGAAATTGTTACTGACAAAATACTCATTTCTATTGGGAGAAGCTTTAACAGTGAGGGCATTGGATTACAAGAGCTTGGAATAAAAACAGGTAAAAAAGGAGAGATTTTAGTAAATGAAAAGATGCAGACGAATATACCCAACATCTATGCTGTTGGTGATGTTATAGGAAGGTTTCTTTTGGCACATGTTGCTTCAAAGGAAGGTACAATTGCTGCTCGGAATATTATGAGTGCTAATGAAAAAATGGATTATAGCGCTGTCCCTTCTGCAATATTTACTACACCTGAAATAGCTTCTGTTGGACTCAAAGAACATGAAGCAGAAGAACGAGGAATAAATTTTAAAACGGGTCATTTTGAATTTAGAGCCTTAGCCAAATCTCATGTTATCGGTAAAATTGAAGGTCTTATTAAGGTAATTGCTGAATCACGAACGGATAAAGTATTGGGAGTTCACATCATAGGTCCTAATGCATCAGATTTGATTCACGAAGCTGCTCTTGCAATTAAGGCAGGTCTTAAAATCAAAGATATCTCTGAAACAATTCACATACATCCTACACTTTCAGAGGGGATTAAAGAGGCTTTCGAAGATGTCTATAATGAAGCAATTCATGTGTTTAGAAAACAATTGTGATGAAAAAGGATGAGAGCTGGTTTTCGGAAATAAAAAAAGAGCATAAGAAATTTTTTTCTGAATTGGAAGCACTTCTCAGATCACTTGATAGGTTTTTTTACATTGAAAATTTACCTATATCTCAAGAAGACCTCAGCGTTAAGAATTTTCGCGACGAAATTCTTATGATAAGAGATGTCATTTTTAGGATTCTTGGTATCCTTGAGATTATCATCCCCGAAAGTAAAAAGAGTGCATTCTGGTTCCAGAAATTTTCTGAAACTAAATTCCTTAACGATCATGCGAGGGATCTTTTTAAAGAAAGCTTATATAAACAGAATAGCCCTGAAAAAAGTTTATATCTTCTATACGACACGTTCTTAAACATTAAAGTTATTATTACAGAAATCCTGAAATCTGAAAATATATCATATATCAGTTTTAAGAACATCGGTCAATTGATAAGCAAAGAGATCAGAGAAAATATCTATTTTAATCCGTTCAAGGATGATATAAATCCTGATTTTGATGTAATAGAAAACCCTGTGGTAGCTAAAATTGTAAAATCTATTAAGGATAAAGAAATAAAAAAGTATATTTCCATAGTCTTTCTCTATCTTTTCAGATTTTTAAGATACTTAGGGCATGTTGATATTACATCACAATATTCTATTTCACTAAATGTAGCTTTCTCCATTCTTATAACGCTAAGAACAGAGATAAATATTTTCCATAATTATATAAAAAAAATCAGCGAATCAATAAAAGACAATAATTTAAAAAATCTCTTGAAATTTATTTCATATCAATTTTCTATAGAAATGAAAAGGGTATATTTACAAGAATTGAATGATATAATACAAAAAAAAGCACCTCAGCATTTTAGAGGTAAGATAGAAAATAGTCATGGAATTTTAAAAAATCTCATTGAACAAAGTGTAGTTCAAATTGTCCAGTTTTTCGAACCAAAAATCGAGGGGAAGGATATATTCGATAGTTTTACCACAAAACTTCATCAATCTTTGAAGCTAAGAGAAGACCTTATTGTTCTTAACATGTTTCTTACACTCTTTGAGAACAAAGCAAATTTTCCAGATGAAATTAGGAGGATATTTAAGTCCCTAAAAGATTTTATGAATTATTTTGAAAGTTTTACCTTTAAATTATTAAGATATGATGACTATGATGAATTCTACACCTTCTTTAATGAGATGAAGGCTGTAAAAGAGTTTGAAATTCATAATTTTATTGAAAAGATTCATAATTTTAAGATATTTTTAGAGACAACGCTTCAACATATATCGAAGAGGGCAGAAATTGCAAATATGTCCATAGATCAAAAAAGGATCGAGGAAACTTTTAAAAAATTTTATAGTTTGGAGGATTGATGGGAGAAATAATAGATATAATTGCAAGAGAAATTCTTGATTCGAGGGGCAATCCAACAATCGAGGTAGAAGTCTTTCTTGAAAGTGGAGCCGTGGGTATCGCTTCTATCCCTTCCGGCGCATCTACAGGTACAAAAGAGGCACTGGAATTACGGGATGGCGGAGAGCGCTATCACGGAAAGGGTGTAAAAAATGCTGTTAAAAATATATATGAGAAGATATCACCAAATCTAATAGGTCTTTATTCTGAGGATCAGATCTATATAGATAACCTTTTAATAAAACTCGACGGATCTGAAAATAAAAGTGTGCTTGGTGCGAATGCTATACTCGGTGTGTCACTCGCGGTGTGCAAGGCAACCGCTGAAGAACTTTGCCTGCCTCTTTATAGATACATAGGGGGATGTAATGCCAAGGAATTACCTGTCCCCATGATGAATATCCTTAATGGTGGTGCACACGCAGACAACAATCTTGATATTCAGGAATTTATGATAGTACCTACAGGGTTTGATACATTTTCTGAGGCACTTAGGGCTGGGGCAGAGATTTTTCACACGCTTAAAATTGTGCTCAAAAATAATGGTCTTAGTACATCTGTTGGAGACGAGGGAGGCTTTGCACCTAACCTCCCAACTCACGAAGATGCACTATCCATTATCCTCGAGGCTATTGAAAAAGCAGGTTATATACCCGGCAAAGACATATATCTTGCTCTTGATGTAGCTGCTTCAGAATTTTATAGAGAAGGATTATATATTTTTGAAGGGGAAAAAGTGTCTTCAGAGGAAATGATTTCCTATTATGAAAATATGATCTCACGGTATCCTTTGATATCAATAGAGGATGGCCTTTCAGAAAGTGATTGGGAAGGCTGGAAGATTCTAACTCAGCGATTAGGTAAAAAAGTTCAACTCGTTGGCGATGATATATTTGTCACAAACGCGAAGATTATTAAAAAAGGGATAGAGGATGGAATAGCAAACTCCGTGCTAATCAAGCTTAATCAGATAGGGACGCTTACGGAAACAATCGATGCAATAGATATCTCAAAAAAGGCAGGCTATACCAGTATAATTTCGCATAGATCAGGGGAAACCGAAGACACAACCATTGCTGATCTTGCAGTAGCATGTGGGACAGGACTTATAAAAACAGGTTCACTTTCGCGAAGCGAACGAATAGCAAAGTATAATAGACTACTCAGGATAGAGGAAGAATTATCAGAATCAGCTCTATACAAAGGTAGAAAAGCTTTTTATAATTTAAGATAATGGGAACAACTTCAAATCTTTTAAGAAAACAGGTCACATCAGAACTTAAAAAAAGAAAGCTTATAACATTTACAATAATTTTACTCACTTTCATTTATGTTTTCATAAGCATGATATTTGGGGATATGGGATTGCTGAGATATAAACGGTTGTACAATACAAAAATAGATTTGGAAAAACAGATAAAAGAAATCGTAAAAGAAAATGAGGAACTAAAAACACAGATTAAACTTTTGAACGAAGATCCTTTCTATAAAGAAAAATTTGCACGAGAAAATTTTGGGTTAGCCCAACCTGACGAATATATCTTTTTATATGACAGATAATCCCCTCTATATATCATTTATCTGGCATATGCATCAGCCTTATTATAAAGACCCATTTACAGGAATTTATAGACTACCATGGGTAAGGCTTCATGGATTAAAGGATTATCTTGATATGGTTGATATCCTTACAGATTTTCCTGAAATTAAGCAGACTTTCAACCTGACCCCCTCTTTACTCGAGCAAATAATAGACTATACAGAAAATGATGCGACAGATTACTTTTTAGAATTGACTCGTAAAAAGGCTTCAGAACTGGATATGCATGAAAGAGGGTTTATATTGGAAAAGTTTTTCCTTGCAAACTGGGATAATATGATAAAAATATTCCCCCGATATAATGAACTTCTATTTAAAAGGGGAACACATTTTGTAAAAAGCGATATCGAAAAGGCTTTAAGATATTTTACGGATAATGACTTTCTCGATTTACAAGTTCTTTTTAATCTCTGCTGGATAGACCCCATGTTAAGAAAAAAAGATCCTTTCCTTTCTATGCTTGTAGAAAAAGGAAGAAACTACTCGGAAGAAGAGAAAGATATGTTAATTTCGAAACAATTTTCCATAATGAAACAAATAATACCAAGATATCGTGAAATGGCACAAAAAGGTCAGATAGAACTTTCTGTTTCGCCTTATTATCATCCTATACTACCCCTTCTATGTGATACAGATATTGCAAAAGTATCAACGCCAGATGTAAAACTGCCTCAAAAAAGATTTAGATATCCTGAGGATGTAGAAGCACAGGTCAAAATGAGTATTAATTTCTTTGAAAAGATATTCGATTACTTTCCTAAGGGTATGTGGCCTTCTGAAGGTTCTGTGAGTGAGGATGTTATTAGAATAATATCAAAAGCGGGTATAAAATGGATTGCAACGGATGAAGATATCCTGTCTCTTTCATTAAATAAAAAAATTAGAGATCCAGCGAGGAATGTAATAGAACCATCTATTTTATATAAAGCTTATAGTTTCGAAAACGTTTCTATTGTCTTCAGGGATCACATTCTTTCTGATCTTATAGGTTTTGTGTATTCTAACTGGGACGCTAAAAGAGCTGCAGAGGATTTTATAGGTAGACTTTTGAGAATCAAAGAATCTTTACCGAAAGATAAACCTCACCTTGTTTCGATAATACTCGATGGTGAAAATGCATGGGAATATTATAAGAACGATGGACATTATTTTTTGAGATATTTATATGATGGAATATCGAGAGAGAAAAGATTAAAGACTATTACAGTTTCCGAATATATTATGCAAATTGACAAGGTAGAGCCTTTAAAGAAAGTGCATCCTGGTTCATGGATTAATGCAAATTTTAATATATGGATTGGGCATGAAGAAGACAATATAGCATGGGATTATCTTACAGAGGCAAGAGAAAAACTTGGATTCTTACAGAAAACAGATCCCGAAAAAGATTTAAAACAGGCTTGGAAATCTATATATATTGCTGAGGGAAGCGATTGGAATTGGTGGTATGGTGATGAACATATTACAGAAGATCAAGAAGAGTTTGATGAACTTTTCAGATTAAACCTTATAAAGGTATACAAAGATACTGGGATGGATGTGCCACCCTATCTGTTGATGCCCGTGCTAAAAGAGGAAAGAAGCGTCCTGCCTTCTGTTGGTATTAGAGGTTTTATATATCCAAAAATAGACGGAATAGTAACAAGTTACTATGAATGGTATCAAGGTGCATATATAGATGTAAAAAAAATTGGTGGAAGTATGCATAAAGCAGAAAGCATCTTATCAAACATATATTATGGCTTTAATAAAGGCGAACTTTTTCTAAGGTTAGACTCATTAATACCTTTCGATAAATTAGAGGAAAATATTCAATTGCTTATCAATATACTTAAACCAACGATAATGAAAGTTATAATCTCCTTAAAGCCTTCTATAAAAGCAGAGCTTTTTTTAAAAGATAATTCTGAGTGGAAAAAAATAAAAGATATCAACAAAGTTGCAATTCAGGATATTTTTGAAATAGCAATTCCATTCGATGATCTAAATGTAAATGAAGGAGATGAAATATATATAAATATATCGATTCTAAAAAATAGTGAAGAAATTGAGAGATGTCCATTTAGAGGTTATGTCTCGATAACTGTTCCAACTGCTGATTTCGAAGCTATGATGTGGTATTAAAAATCTTAAAGATTAGGCCGATAATTTAGATTATAATGAAAGCCTTAATTCAGCGTGTTTTGGAAGCGGAAGTTGTTATAAAAGGGGTTACTTTTTCAAAGATTGGGAAGGGGATGCTCGTATTTCTCGGGGTAGAAAAAGGTGATACGGAAAAGGATCTCGAATATCTATTAAATAAATTAATAAATTTAAGGATATTTGAAGATTCCAATAAAAAAATGAACTTATCTGTTAAAGACATTAAAGGTGAGATTCTTGTTGTATCTCAATTTACCTTAACTGCTAATTATAAAAAAGGAAATCGACCTTCTTTTGATAATGCTGAAGAGCCTGTGAAGGCAAAAGAGATGTATTTGAATTTTATAAAAAAATTGAAAGAAAGCGGACTTTTTGTAGCTACAGGAGACTTCGGAGCATATATGCAAATTCATCTCATTAATGACGGGCCCGTTACTATTATGATAGATTCAAGAAAGTAGGGTATTTTATTATTTTTTCCAGAAATGCGGCACAAAGAGTATCAAAACGGTATAGATTTCTAATCTTCCTGTAAGCATGCAAAATATAAGTATCCATTTTCCAACAAGGGGTATTGAGGAATAATTTTCAGCAGGTCCTGCTACACCATATGCAGGACCCACATTACACATAGTTGATGTAACGGTCGTAAAAGAGGTAATGATATCCATACCCGTTGCTGAAATCCCTATACTTGCAATAGTACATATTCCCAGAAACAAAAAAATCAGTCCCCATATACTTCCCAAAATTTCTCTGTCGAGAAATTTATCATCGAGTTTAACAGATGTTACTGCTCGTGGATGAATAAGTTGATAAATTTCTCTGTATCCCTGCCTTATCATGAGAAGAATTCTGACCTGTTTAATACCACCCCCCGTAGAACCTATCATCCCTCCAAAAAACATCAAAACTATGAGGATTATCTGACCTAAAGGAGCCCATTTTTCGTAATCCGCTGTAACATATCCTGTAGTAGTCATAATTGATACAACCTGAAATAGAGAATACCTGAATGATTCACTTAAAGCAACGTCCGAAGATTTCCACAAGTTAATGGTTACTATTATTACAGCAATTGTTGTTATAGCAATATAAAATTTAAATTCGTCATTTTTCCATAATTTCATAAAATTGCCTTTGAACACATAAAAATAAAGTGAGTAGTTTATTCCAGCAAGGAACATAAAGAAGCTTGTAATCAGTTCTATTGAAGGGCTATTAAAAGCTGCAATACTTGCATTCTTCGTCGAAAATCCTCCTGTTGCCATTGTTGTGAATGCATGACAAACAGCGTCATATAATTCCATCCCAGCAGTGTATAAAAGAATAGTATTCGTAGCAGTAAGGGTTAGGTAGATAATCCATAGTGCTTTAGCAGTATCAATAATTCTAGGTCTAAATTTATCTATACTAATTTCAGGCACTTCGGCTTTAAAAAGCTGCATACCTCCAGTGCCAAAGATAGGCAATATAGCAAGGGCAAAAACAATTATTCCCATACCACCTATCCATTGGGTCATACTTCGCCAGAATAGCACACCCTTTGGGATAACCTCTATATTATTGAGGACGGAAGCACCTGTTGTAGTAAAACCAGCCATAGATTCAAAATATGCATTAGTAAAAGAATCAAATGTTCCTGTTAATAAATATGGTAGAGAACCAAAGAAAGACATTATGACCCACGTTAAAGTTACAATAATAAAAGCCTCTCTATGTGCTACATCTTCTTTCCTATGACCTTTTGTAGATAGATAAAGGATGCACCCTGAAACTAAAGTTATTGCGAAAGAAGCAAAGAGTGGTATTGTATCAGATTGCCCATAAATGATAGAAATAATAACTGGAGAAGTCATAAAAATAGATAAAAATATCAGCATAATCCCGATAAAATAAAATATTAAGCCTGTATTCATAATTGAAGGTCAAATTAGAAGTTTTTCTACTTCTTTTATAGATTCTCTAAGGGTAAAGATTATTAATTTATCCCCTTCTATAACCTTATCAGAACCTGAAGGAATAATTACCTCTTCCCCTCTAATAATAGCACCTACTATAGAAGACTTTGGTTGAGCTCTATCCAGTGTCTTTCCAAGAAGTGGTGATGTCCTTCCGATTCTACCCTCGATTATCTCGGCTTTAGCTTCTGCAATAGCAGTTAAGGAAACTATATCACCCCTTCTTACATATCTCAAAATTGTACTTGCAGTAATAAGCCTCGGACTTAGAACTGCGTGAAGCCCTAAGCTATGGGCTAACATAATGTAATCAGTTTTATTTACTGCTGCTATACTTTTTTTTGCGCCCAATTTCTTCGCAAGCAAGGATACCATAATATTTAACTCATCATTATTTGAGACAGCAACAAAAGCATCCATATCTCCTATATTTTCTTCGATCAGGATTTTTTGTTCTGTTCCATCTCCGTGGAGGATAAGTGACTTTTTTAAATTCTTACTGAGGTATTTACATCTCTCAGCATCTTTCTCTATTATTTTTACATCTGCTTTTTGTTCTATCGAAGAGGCAATATAATAGCCTGTGCGCCCACCGCCAAGCAACATAATTTTCTTTGCAGGTTTTGTTGGAATCCCAATTAGTGCCAATGTCTCATGAATTTCTTTTTTCTTTACGGGTATATATATAATGTCTCCTTCTTGTAAAGTATCATTTCCCGAAGGAATAATTGTCTTATCGTCTCTTAATATCAAACCTATCAATATTTTTTTGTCGATTACGCTTCCAAGTTTTTGCAATGTTTTGCCCAGCAATGGAGACCCTTCGACTATCTTTAATCCTATTACTTTTACAAGTCCACCCTCGAATTCTTCAATGTCTGTAGCCAATGGTGCCTCCAATAATCTTATTACCGCCTTAGCAAGCTCAAGCTCGGGATTAATGGCAGGATCAATGTCGAGATTTTCCCTACTTAAAAGTTTTTCATTATTAAAGTACTCCGGATTCCTTATGCGAGCAATTTTTCGGGGTATTCCAAACATCGCTTTAGCAAGCAGGCAAGCTATCATATTTGTTTCATCTCTATCTGTAACAGCTAATAATAAATCTGCTTTATCTGCTTCAGCTTCTCTAAGTGTAGAAGGATTACCCCCTTCTCCTTCTACAACTGCTACGTCTATCTCTTCAACAATCCGTCTAAGTTTATCTCTATCCTTATCGACTACGACAACATCTATTGACTCAAGAGATAAAAATTTTGCTATCTGATAACCAACTTCACCAGCTCCTACTATAATTACTCTCATAAAAAATTATATCATAACTATTTGCTTATTATATCTTGTGAATTATATCAAACAATAAGTAAAATTTTTAGAGTATGAATGATCTTGAGAAAAAGATAATTGAGAAGATAAAAAAAGAAGGACCTATTACTTTTGAAACCTTCATGGAAATGGCACTTTATGAGCCATCTCTCGGTTACTATGCTTCGGAAAAATTTGAGATTGGCAAGTACGGAGATTTTTATACAAGCCCGCACTTGCATCCTGTTTTTGGCATTATGATAGGTAAACAGATCGAGGAGATGTGGCAATTAATGAAGAAGCCTTCTGATTTTATTATAGTAGAGCCCGGAGCAGGTGCAGGTTATATGTGTAAGGATATTCTTGATTATTTGAATAACAAAGGGATTTTGGATTTCTTTACATATATGATAATAGAAAATAATTCTTTTGTTAGAGATAAACAGAAATTATTACTTAAAGACTATTCGGAAAAAGTAAACTGGTTTTCTTCTCTTGAAGAGATTGGAAAGATTAGAGGATGTATTATTTCAAATGAATTGCTCGATTCTTTTCCAGTGCACATAATAGAGATGGGGGATGAATTGCAGGAAATTTATGTTACCGTTGATGACAAGAATAATTTTTCTGAAGAGATCAAAGAAATAAAGGATAAGCCAAGCACAGAAGATTTAAATCATTATATTAAAGAATTTTCAATCTCTCTTCCCCGAGGTTATAGGACAGAGATAAACTTAAGAATAAGAGAATGGCTTAAGATTGTGAGCAAGGTGCTTTCAGAGGGCTTTATCTTCACGATTGATTATGGATATCCGGTGTGGGATTATTACAGCGAGGAAAGAAATAGAGGAACACTTCTTTGTTACTACAGACATCAAATAAATGAAAATCCTTATCAAAATATTGGAAAACAAGATATTACTGCACATGTAAATTTTACATCATTAAAAAAATGGGGTGAAGAATATGGTTTTAAAACAATTGGCTACTGTCAACAGGGGGTTTTTTTTGTATCGCTCGGAATTGATAAAATAATTCAGAAAATATTTAAACATGAATCTGACTATTTATTCGAAGTCGCAAAGATTAAGAGATTAATTCTTCCCGGAACTATAGGCGAAACGCATAAAATAATGATCCAATATAAAGGCAAAGAGGAACTGACTTTAAAGGGTTTTTCAATAAAAAATCAGAAAGATAAATTGTAACGAGTATAAAATTATATTTATTAGGTTTAATATGGTTCAATTACTTTTCTATAAAAACCTCTTCCTGACTCTCGATAAGATCTTCTGCAATAAGGTCCTCAATGTAATTTTTTAAACTCTTTAGCTTTTCTTCAGGGTTATCCCTAAATTCTATAGCCATCCCAGGTGGGATTTTAAATACATCTCCAAATATCCCTTTAGTATAAATAACGTAACCTTTTAATCGTATGAATCTATTCCCTTTTAGAGGAATTGAAACTTCAACCTCTGAGCCTATGGGAAAAGGTTTTAAGCCCCTAATATAAATTCCACCCTCTGATAAGGTTTCGGCATAAAGTTCATATTTTTCTTTCTTAAAAGTAACTTTAACTTTTCTAATAAATGAAATTCTAAGATGTCTTCTATTCTTCCCAATTTGTGCAAATGTATACTTCTGTAAAACTTCATACAGTTTTGAAATGTTTATGGGTTTTGAAAAATAAGCCACGCAGCCCATTTTCTTACATTCTTTAAAAGCTTTAGTAGTCGAATTACTTGAAACCATAACAACAGGAATGTGCGATGTTTGTTTATCTTCTTTCAAGCGTTTTAACACGGAGATGCCGTCTATTATCGTCAAATGGGTATCTAGTATCACAATATCAGGACCACACAATTTTATTAATTTTAATACCTCTGCACCATTCTCAGCAGGAATTACCTTAAAGCCCATCCGTGTCAGAAGAATTCCCGTATACATTAAAAAAGCCTGGTTATTATTAGCTATGAGTACCCTTTTTCTCATAATATCCTGAAGGTGCATCCATAATATTTCTTTCACCTTTTAAAGTATAGCTAAAAATATTCAAAAGATGTGAAAATTTTTAAATGATTTTTATTGTTTTTAAAACAATGACATCTCCCTCACCTATTTCTATCATCAGGCCTAAATTTTGGATGCTTACCATAAATAATAAATGGTAGTTTTTATATTAATCATTTGCTATAATTTTGTTATGAAATATTTGAATCCCAATTATATAAAAGATAACAAGAATATAAAGGTAAAATGTTGGGAGGTCTTCAATTGTAGTGAAAAAAAATGTCCAGCTTATCGTTCCACAAACCTTAATTGCTGGCTTTTTACTGGAACACATTGCAGGGATGAAATTCAGGGCATGTTTCTTGATAAGGTAGAAATGTGCCTTGAATGTGAAATATTTAAAAAAAATATGGATGTAGATGCGATGTTTGAAACATGTAAAGTTTTTAATGCTCAGATAAAGGAATATAGGAAAATCGTTGAAGAGAGAGACAGGGAACTCGAAAATATGAGTCTGGAACTTGCTTTATCATTATCTGAAGTCTTTGAGGCATTAAAAAAGATCTCATCCGGAGATCCTACCGTAAGAATTCCCGAAAGATCTGAGATAGATTTAATCACGAAATTGAAGCACATGGTCAATCTGACAGCAGAAAATATAGGAGAAATAGTAGATCAATCACATGAAGTTGCGATAAGCCTTGCAGAGCATTTTGACGTGTTACATAGGGTTTCAAAGGGTGATTTAAAGGCTCGAGTAATCAGTGATTCTCATATTGAGTTGTTAGAATCTTTGAAGAATGTTACAAATGAAACAATTGAAAGTATATCAAGAGAAATCAAAGAGAGAAGATCAGCAGAGCAATCCCTTCGAAAACTTGAGGCTTTAAAATCTTCTATTTTAAGTGCTATCCCACACGCAGTTTTGGGATTAAATAAACGTCAGATATTCTTTGCAAATGATGCAGTTGAAACAGTTTTTGGATGGAAGCCTGAAGAATTGATTGGTAAAAGTGCAAGAGTCTTGTATAGAAATGATAAAGAGTACGAAGAAATGGGGAAACTCTTTTATCCCTCTATAGAAAAAATGAAGAAATATACTGTTGAATATCCCTATAGACACAAATCGGGTAAAGACATTGTGTGTAGAGTAAGCGGTTCTGTTATTGGCAAAAAATTAAGAGACTTTAAAGTTGTAGTGGTTTATGAAGATATTACTGAAATAAAAAAAGCAGAACTTGAATTGAAGAGCTCGAGAGAACAATTACGTTATCTTTCCGCATATCTTCATTCTGCAATAGAAAAGGAAAGGATGTATATAGCTCGCGATATACATGATGAGCTCGGACAATTATTAACAGCTCTGAAAATGGACTTATTCTGGATAAAAAGAAAGATCCCAAAAAGACACCAAAAGTTTCTTTTGGGAAAGATAGATTCGATGTCAGACCTTATAGATAGTGCTGTAAAAACCGTTCAGCAGATTTCTGCAGAGTTAAGGCCAGGGCTATTAGATGATTTGGGTCTTCCTGCTGCTATCGAATGGCAAACATCTGAATTCTGGAAAAAAACAGGGATAAAATGTGAACTTAATTTAAATCTCCCTGATAATTTTGTTTTAGATCAAAATATAGCTACAGCAATTTACAGGATTTATCAAGAGGCACTAACTAATATAGTTCGTCATGCTAACGCGACATTTATGAAGATCTCTCTAAAAAAAGAGG
>CAYOJI010000001.1:0-46424 GCA_964404225.1 uncultured Nitrospiraceae bacterium | reverse complement strand
CAGAAAATATTGTTTTAGAAGTAATGGATAACGGAAAAGGAATTACTGCAGATCAGATCTCGAGTGCCAAGTCATATGGACTAACAGGAATACGAGAACGGGCTTATTTACTCGGAGGCGATGTAAACATTTGTGGTTACCCAGGGAAAGGTACAACTTTAACCGTAAAGATACCTCTCAAACAACTCACTGATACAAAGATAGGACAATATATAGAAGAAAAACTATTTGATATCAATTTTAAAAACCGTAAATCTTAATAATAGAAGTTGGTAAAGATTACAATCGATTGTCATTTTATTCTTCTCGAAATTGCTTTAAACTCCCTATCTTTAACATCTGAAATAAAACGGTCTCTGTGTAGGTTATCACAGCACCAGCCTCATGCATAAATTCAATACCTATCTTCCGGTTCTCTTTAAAATGGGAATATAAATTTTTATTTTTATTTATAATGAATGCATTTTCGGGTTAGGTATATTCTTTTGCCTTAGAATTTACTCAACGCGAAAGCCCTTAAAATTATTCAGAAATTTTATCTAACTCAACAAATTTATTAAAATAGCATATAGATTGATAATTAATACTTAATTCACTTCAGTGGGGGTTTTTGATTGAGTATGGAATTATGGAAAAATAACGTATTCTTTATTCTGGTCGAACCGCAGGAACCAGGCAATATAGGTGCTACCGCAAGGGCTATTAAAAATATGGGATTTAACAATCTTGAGTTAGTAAATCCAGTTTATTTTCATACAAAAGAGGCTAAATGGATGGCGTGTCAAGCTTACGATATAATCAAAAAAGCAATTGTTTATCCTACAATAGATGAAGCTATTAAGGACAAAAATCTTATCATAGGAACAACACGTAGACTTGGTAAAAGAAGAGGGTTGATTATACCCCTCCGAGAAAGTGTAGAAAGGATCATTAGCTCTGCAAAGAAAAATAAAGTTGCCATATTATTTGGGAGAGAAAAAGATGGCTTAACTAATGAAGAAATAGATAAATGTGGCTTTTTGATTACCATTCCTGCTGATCCATCAGCGCCATCTCTAAACTTAGCACAAAGTGTTATGTTAGTAGCGTATGAAATTGGTCATATGGACTATCCTACAGTAGTGCCTCGATTAGTAAAACAAGATGAATTAGGATATCTTTTAAGACGCATAGAATCCACACTTAAACTCTTAGGATATATTCCGCGAGGAGATTGTGATCTCGAAAAAAAAATAATGAGAAATATTGAACATCTTATTAGAAGGGCTGGCATTACCGATTGGGAACTTAGGATGCTACACGGAATATGTACTCAGATCGAGAAAAGAATTACAAATTCAGGTTGATTATCAAGAAATTGATGTGATATTCTAATCTTATTAATTTCACCAGCCAAGAATTGAGAATATTTTTCATGCCATATCGAGCTTGGTTTCAATGTATTAATGAGGGATGTCAAAAGAGCTATCCTCTTGACTCGATCATTTATCGATGTAAGGAATGTAATTCTCTTCTTGAAGTAAAACACGATCTTAAAGCACTTTCAAAACTTAACCCCCAAGATTGGATGAAATTATTTGATGAACGGTATAAGTCTACAGAGTGGCCATATGGTTCTGGCGTTTGGGGGAAAAAGGAGTGGGTATTACCCCAGATTGAGAACAAAAATATAGTTTCTCTTTACGAAGGGGGTACGAATCTATTCTGGGCAGAGCGGTTTGGTGAAATGCTTGGACTAAAAGATCTATGGATTAAATTATGTGGAAATTCTCATAGTGGTTCATTCAAAGATCTTGGAATGACTGTGTTAGTTTCACAGGTTAAACAAATGATAAGTCAGGGTATACCGATAAAGGCAGTGGCATGTGCCTCCACAGGTGACACATCGGCAGCATTGGCAGTTTACTGCGCGGCTGCTGGGATTCAGTCAATCGTTTTACTCCCTAAAGGTAAAATCTCGATCGCTCAGCTTATACAGCCGATATCAAATGGTGCTTTAGTTTTTTCTTTAGATACTGACTTCGATGGTTGCATGAAGATCGTTCAAGAAATCACAAAAGACGAAATGATCTACCTTGCCAATTCAATGAATTCTCTGCGAATAGAGGGGCAGAAGACCGTGGGTATTGAGATCGTTCAGCAATTTGATTGGGAAAGCCCTGATGTAATTATAATACCAGGCGGCAATCTTGGAAATGTTTCTGCACTTGGTAGCGGGTTATTAATGATGCAAGAACTCGGGCTCATTAAAAAATTACCTCGTCTCGTAGTTGCACAGGCTGAGCGTGCCAATCCGCTTTATCTTTCATATTTAAAAAACTTTGAAACATTTGAACCTATTCAAGCTAAAAAAACTTTAGCCAGTGCCATTCAGATTGGTAATCCAGTTAGTATTGAAAAGGCTATTCGAACACTTAAACGGTTTAACGGCATAGTTGAACAAGCTAGTGAGCAAGAATTAGCCGATGCTGCAGCGCTTGGTGACATTACTGGAATGTTAAACTGTCCACACACCGGTGTTGCACTTGCAGTGCTTATAAAACTACTTAAAGACGGAAAGATCGATAAGTCAGAGCGAGTTGTTGTTATTTCTACTGCATATGGTTTAAAGTTTACCGATTTTAAGGTTCGCTATCACGAAGAAACGCTAGACTTTCCCTGCCACTTTGCGAATAAACCAATTGAATTACCTCCCAGTGTAGATGCAGTTAGAGAAGCCCTCCGCGAGGCCTTGCAGAAAAGGAGGAAAAAATTAGTCAAAAGATCATCAAATAGTAGACAGTGGAAAACTTCAACTCTCGCTATACATGGTTTAGAACGTCTTCCAAAAGCACATTATTCCGTTTCTACACCGATCGTCCAAACATCAAATTATTATTTTGAATCAACAGAAGATTTACTTAAGTTCATGAAGGAAAAGAGCGAAGGTCGCGTAGTACGAGAGCATGAATATGGGAGATACGGCAATCCTACTCAGCATGAATGCGAACGTAAATTAGCTGCTATTGAAGGAGCTGAACGAGCTATATTATTTTCTTCAGGCATGAGTGCTATAATTTTAACTTTAATTGCATACATGAAGCGTAATGGACATATTATCTTTACCAATGACTGTTACAGGCAAACACGCGATTTTGCTAAAAACTTACTCACTGAATTTGGAGTCGAAGTTTCTTTGGTAGAACCTAATGCTGATGCAATAGCAAAAGCCATAAGGCCAAACACTAATATAATCTTCACAGAATCCCCCACCAATCCTTACTTGCATATTTTGGATATTCCAGCCATTGTAAAGGTTGCTAAAGACCACGGGGTGATGACTATTATAGATGCAACATTGGCTACACCTTATAACCTTAAACCTCTTGAAATGGGGGTAGATATAGTTATTCATTCTGCAACTAAATATCTTGGTGGTCATAATGATCTTCTCGCTGGTGTTGTTCTTGGCAGACACGATCTACTTGAAGAACTCAATCGAGTTGAAAGAATGGTCGGAGCAACTCCTGGACCATTCACATGTTTTCTTCTTGAACGCGGTTTAAAAACTTTTGCACTAAGGATGGAGCATCATAATCGTGCAGGTATGAAAGTCGCACAAATGTTAGAATCACATCCTAAGATTGATAAAATTTGGTATCCAGGACTTGAATCACATCCCGATCATGAGCTTGCGGTTAAATTGATGCGTGGCTTCGGGAGTGTAATTACGTTTTTAATAAAAGGTGGAGACAAGGAAACACGTAAATTTATTGATTCCCTTGAATTATTTCTTATAACCCCGAGTCTTGGTGGTAGCGAAAGTTTGGTTACACAAATGGCTACTATGTCCTTTTTTGACTATCCTGAGGATTATCGTCATTCTATTGGGATGGTGGACAACCTTGTCCGAATAGCTCTTGGACTTGAAGATGTAGAAGATATTATTGCTGATCTAAATCAGGCGTTGGCTAAGATTTAAGTCCATGTCAATCTCTTATGTCTTTTGAAAGAATAGTCGTCGATTCGTCAGAAGCAGGTAAAAGACTCGATATTTTTCTATCAAAAAGAACAGGTATTAGCCGTTCCCAGATTAAGAAGCTTATTGAGAATAGAGAGGTCTTTGTCAATAATAAAAACGTTACCCAAAGTTATAAGATAAAAGAAGGAGATGCTATCGATGTAAATGTATCTGCTAAAAAAGATACCGAGAACCTTATTCCCGAACCTATTCCAATAGAAATCTTATATAAAGATGATTATTTAATTGTGGTGAATAAACCACCATCGATGGTAGTTTATCCAGCGGCGGGCCATGATCGCGGAACACTTATGAATGCCCTTGCCTACCACTGTGATAGACTTGCAACCGCAGGTGCGCCCTTAAGACCTGGTGTTGTACATAGACTCGATAAGGATACTTCCGGCGTAATGGTTGTGGCTTTAGAGGATAAAGCATACTACGATCTGAGCGAACAGTTCAAAAATAGAAAAATTAATAGAAAATATGTGGCTCTGATCTACGGTCATCCTGAGAAAGATGAAGGTGAAATAGTATCTTTAATAGGCAGATCTGTTTCAGATAGAAAAAAAATGTCAACACGCGTGAAAAAGGGGAAAGAGGCGATCACAAGATGGAAAATATTAGAGAAATTTAATAATACTACGCTTGTTGAGATTAGACCTAGAACGGGCAGAACTCATCAGATAAGGGTACATTTCGCATCCATAGGACATCCTGTACTTGGTGATAAAGTGTACGGAAAAAAAATTGAGTTAAAAAGGAAGAATAAAATAATATTTCCAAGACAGATGTTACATGCTTCTTTACTGGGATTTATTCATCCGGTAACAGGAAATTATATGGAATTCTCGTCAGATATACCAGAGGATATGAAGCAAAAAATAAGTGAATTAAGAAGATTATAAAACTTTTCTAATGGTCATTAATCTAATCGCCAAAACTTATTCCAAGACATCTCGCTGTAAGGACAATATCACAATCCTTAGGCACAGCTTTCATCTGACCAATTGCTTCTTCTATGGGAACCGCACATATTTCAGTAGACCGCAATGATACCATTGTCCCAAATAATCCTTTCTCGACAAATCTTACTGCAGCGGTTCCGAATCTAAGACATAAAAGTCTATCAAAGGTTGTCGGTGCTCCACCTCTTTGTAAGTGACCAAGAACGATGACCCTTGTTTCTTTGCCTGTTCTTAACTCAATTTCATCAGCTACTTTTTTCCCAATACCGCCAAGCCTAATTTCACCCGGACTTTTTTCAATAAAGGTTAAATCTCCTCCAACAGGCTTTGCACCTTCTGCAACAACTACTATCGCATAGTCTTTACCGAACAAAGCTAATTGTCTTATTTTTTTGCAAACTTTTTCTATGTCAAAGGGTATTTCTGGAATTAATATTACATCTGCTGATCCAGAAATCCCTGAATAAAGTGCTATCCACCCTACATATCTGCCCATGACCTCTACCACCATCACCCTGTCATGTGATTTTGCGGTTGTATGAAGCTTGTCTATAGCTTCGGTGGCTATGTTAACTGCTGTATCGAATCCAAACGTAACATCTGTTGAGCTTATATCATTATCAATAGTTTTAGGGATACCGATTATGGGGATGCCTTTTTTAAAAAATTTATTTGCAATTGTGAGGCTACCGTCACCTCCAATTGCAATAAGTGCGTCGAATCCTAAGGCTTTAAAATTTGAGACTACGATATCCGAGATATCTGTCTCTATAATACTTCCATCCGGTTTTTTTTCGAGATAATTGAAAGGATTTCCTTTAATTGCAGAACCAAGTATTGTGCCTCCAATATTCGTTATGTCCCAGACGGTCTCAGGCGTAAGACGCACAATCTGTTTTATATCTATTAGACCCTTATAACCATATTTAATCCCATACACTTCCCAACCCTTTTGATGTGCAGCGAGAACAATGCCACGTATAACCGCGTTCAATCCCGGTGCATCTCCTCCACCTGTGTTAACAGCTATTTTCATTTTTTATCCTCTATTTCCCTTTCTTTCTTATATTCAACTTTTTTATCAAAAATTACTCGATAAAAAGAATAAAAGAAGATAGCACATACAAAACTCCAAGCTATTGACATAAATAACCATCCCTGCCAGCTCATTTTAAGTCTCCTTCTTCCTCCAGATTATAAAAATGATTAAACACATACCTGTAAACACTGAAATTAAGAAAATTCTGGTAACCCATATCGCCCATCCAATTTCAATACCCTCTACCCCTTTTTGGGACAGATAGCCATTTAGAAGAGGAGTAGCTATATTTTGATATGCCCATGTAATAAGAATTATGCCTAAAAAAATAGGTGTTATATATTTAGCAGCATAATAAAAAATCTTTGGGACTCGCATAAATGCACCCCGATGCATTTCCTCCCATGTTTTATCAGCTCCAAAAATCCACATCATTAATATAACCTCTACAAATGCTAAAAGTGGTGGTCCGAAAGTACCTGCCCAAAAATCCATAACTTGCCACCCCCCTCGCAGATATATGCAAATATGACTGCTCAAAAACCAGAAGATACCCAATATAATCGCCGCTTGTCTACGAGTCAGCCTGATTTCGTCTTCAAGGAATGCCATCATTGGCTGAGCCATTGCTACTATAGAGGTCAATGCTGCGAGAAAGAGCAATAGAAACCAGAGGAAGCCTAAAAAGTTACCAGCGGGTAAAAATCCAAATATAGCAGGAATAGAAGTAAACCCGAGATAAAAAGAACCTTGCGAAGCTATTATTTGAGCTGATGTCACACCAAAAAAAGCAGCTGCGGCGGGAATAGCGATAGAACCACCAAGTACAACCTCTGCAAACTCATTTGCTGAGGTTGTTGCTAAGCCCATAAGAACAACATCGTCATCCTTATAGAGATAGGATGCATAACACTGAATAGCACCCATCCCCAAGCTTAATGTAAAGAAAACTTGACCAGCAGCTTCTAACCAGATTTGAGGGTCTAATAATATGAAAACCTCTTTGCCATTTCTTTCTATGAACCACTTTGGTTCCCATAGAAATGCCAAGCCATCCATTGGTCCGTATTCTGATGAGATAGGATGTCCTATGGTAAAGACCCTTATTACTAACAGAATAGCAATTACAAATAACATCGGCATGGCAATTTTTGCCAATATTTCAATGCCTTTTGAAATACCTCTTGCCAATAACCATAAACTAATTAATAAAACCAAAATAAATATAAGATATGTAAAGAATTGGACTTTTAGAAATTCACCAACTGGTACACCTGTATAACTAATTCTGAATTCCTCAAAGGGCTGTAATATTAAGTTAGAAATTTCCTGAGGACTCATGCCAGGTTTTAAAACTGAGTGATCTACTTTTGGAAGCTGGTCAAGGAGACTGTAAATACCATAACCGATAGTCCAACTACCAATGTACGTGTAATAAACAACAATAATTGTTGGAATAAAAATACCTAAAACCCCAAGATATTTTGCGATTGGATTTTTCCACATTGCTTGAAACATTCCCGGTGTTGTACCATGTCCCCTCATTCCTCCAAAGCGTCCTTGAGTCCACTCAAGCCACATTAAAGGAATTGCCATTAGTATGAAGGCAATAAAATAGGGAATCATAAATGCACCGCCGCCATTTTCTGCTGCCTTTCCCGGAAAACGCAAGAAATTACCAAGACCTATTGCATTTCCTGCCATTGCAAGTACAAGACCAATCTTTGTTTGCCAATATTCACGGATTAAGGTTTTTTTCATATATCAGAAGTTCTTAATCAGACGAATCATTTACAGTTTACAAGCTTACAATTGCAATAGTTTTATTATGACAACGTTGGAATACAGTTGTACTAACACCTCCGATTAGATCCTTAAGAGCAGTTCGTCCTTTACGACCTATAATAATGAGATTATAAGGGTTTTCCTCAGCTTCTTTTATAATCTCCTCAGAAGGTTCTCCTGTTCTTACTTTTGTTGAAATAATATTTTCTGGGATATTATTATTTAAAAGGATATCCTTCGCTTCATTGACTATTTTCCCTGCCTCTTCTTCGGAGTCAATTCCTTCTTTCAGCCTTTTTAAATAAACAAATATATTAATGACTTTCAATAGAGTAATGTTTTTGATACAACCTTTTAATTCTCTGAAAAGAGATACCGCGTGTATTACACCTTCTTTAGAATAACTTGAACCGTCAACGGGAATTAAAATATGAGTAATAGGATATTTTTTATCTTCAAAGCCATCCTGACCTACAACATATACAGTATGGCCTATTGCAGAATGAACGACTTTATTCGTTACGCTTCCAAGTATTATCCCCGCAATCTCTGTTAGTCCTCTCCGAGCCATTATTATTGTTGAAAAACTACCTTCATTTGCTGTCCGGATTATTTCTTTGGAGGGATCTCCTTCTAATATCAATTTTTCTATTTGGGCTCTTACACCCATATCCCTCAAAATCTTTTCACACTCCTCTAACGAAGGTAATATGTTAGCACTAATATGTCGTTGCTTATAATCGCTGAAGGTATCAAATTGTTTAAGCATTTCTGCACGGAAATCAAAGAAGGGCATATAGTTTTTAATATAGCGTCCGGTAATAACTCGAAGCAGAGTTATTTGAGGAATGAGTTTCAATAGTGATTTAGAGATATAGCCAGCAAAAGTCACAGCACGCTTTGAGTGATGGCTGCCATCAATTGGAAGCAATATTTTTGAGAATGGTGACCTTATTTCCATAGATTAACAATTTCTATTTTAACAATTTCTATTTTATATATATTTTTAAGATTTATGAGAATAAATGATTTCAAGGAACCTTTTAACATTGTTTTCTATATCGCCGACTAAAATTGCAGAGGCAACGGCAACTGCATCTACACCCGTTTCAATGACCGATTTGACATTTCCGTGATTAATCCCCCCTATAGCAACAACGGGTATGTTTACGCGGGTTTTTACCTGCCTAAGCATATCTATACCCCGTGGCTTCCCTGCATTTTTTGTCTGAGTAGGGAATATAGGGCCAAACCCGATATAATCAGCACCATCTTTTTCAGCATTAATCGCCTGTTCAATATTGTGAGTAGAAATTCCAATTATTTTATTTCCTCCTAATATCTTACGAGCTTCAACAACTGGTAGATCATCCTGTCCAAGGTGTACCCCTTCTGCATTGACTGCCAAGGCAATATCAGTATGATCATTTACTATAAAGACAGCATTATATTGTTGGGTAATGTTTCTGATTCTGAGCGATTCTTCATAGATATCCATCCTTGATTTTTCCTTCTCGCGATATTGGACCCACCTTATACCTGCACCGAGTATTTTTAAAACCATTTCTTCAGTCGAAAGATTACATGCCTTACGATCAGTAATAAAACACAAACCACCCAAAAACATTTTTAAGTTATTTCCTGATCACCCTTATTGAGCTTTTCTAAAAAATGCGTATTAAAATTCCCACTAATAAAATCTGGGTTATTCAGAACCTTCTTGTGGAAAGGTATAGTTGTATTTATTCCTTCAATTATGAATTCATCGAGGGCACGCCTCATCTTCATAATTGCATCCATCCTGTCTCTTCCGTGAACAATCAATTTAGCTATTAGGGAATCATAGTGGGGTGGAATGACATATCCGCAGTAAATACCAGTGTCTACCCTAACACCGGGGCCACCCGGCAGAGATAAAAATGTAATTTTGCCAGGAGAAGGTATAAATCTCTCGGAATCTTCAGCATTGATTCTACACTCAATCGCATGCCCTATTGATTTTATTTGACTCTGTTTATATTCTAAAGGTAAACCCGCTGCAAGTTTGATTTGTTCCTTTATAATATCAATTCCTGTAACAGCTTCTGTTACAGGGTGTTCTACCTGAATACGCGTATTAATTTCGATAAAATAAATATTACCTTTTGTATCGACTATAAATTCTATCGTCCCAACATTTCTATATTTAATTGCCCGCGCTGCCTTGACCCCTAATTCTCCTATCCTTTTCTTAAACTTTTCAGATGAGGAGATTGGTGAAGGGGATTCCTCTATTAGTTTTTGATGTCTTCTCTGGATTGAACAATCTCTTTCGTTTAAATGTATAGTATTACCTTTATTATCTGCCATGATCTGTACTTCAATATGCCTCATTTCAGGTATGTATTCTTCTATATAAATCTCGCTATTACCAAATGCAGTTAATGCTTCTCTTTGTGCCATATAGAAAGCCTGTTCAAGTTCTTTTTCTTCTCTTACAATCTTCATTCCATGTCCTCCTCCACCTGCAGAAGCCTTAAGAACTATCGGAAATCCTATTTTTTTTGCTACCTTCATTGCTATTTCTTCATTCGCTACAGGTCCGTCGCTACCTGCAACCACAGGAACACCTTTCCTTTTCATTATTTGTCTCGCCCTTGCTTTGTCTCCACCGAGTCTTATATTTTCGGGAGTTGGACCAATAAATGTTATGCCTGATGTCTGGCATGCTTCAGCAAAATGATAATTTTCGGAAAGAAATCCATATCCGGGATGAATTGCATCAGAGTCTGTTATTTCAGCAGCACTCAAAATTGCAGGAATATTCAGATAACTCTGACTTGCATTAGCTGGTCCTATACAGACTTTTTCATCCGCAAGCATTACATGAAGAGATTCTTTATCTGCTTCTGAATATACTGCAACGGTCTTTATACCTAGCTCTTTGCAAGCCCGTATAATTCTTATTGCAATTTCACCTCGGTTAGCTATTAATACCTTTTTAAAAAGCTTCATTTATTAACCTAAAAGAGAATAAAAGGCATAAAGATATTCTCTTTAAGCTCATTTCTTAAATTGTTTATTTTGATTATATTGGTTCTATTAGAAATAATGGCTCACCGTATTCAACGGGTTGGCCATTTTCAACAAGTATCCTTACAACAATTCCATCAACTTCACTTTCAATCTCATTCATCAATTTCATTGCCTCAATAATGCATAAAACTTGACCTTTTGTAACTTTTGATCCAACTTCTACAAAGGGATTAGCATCTGGTGAAGGTGCCCTATAAAATGTACCGACGATCGGTGATGTTACCGTCACAAGCCTCTGAGTTTCCTCTTCGGTCTCGATAATAGCCTTCTCAGGGATAATACTATGCTTAGGAGCGGGTATTTCCAAAGAAGAAAGGATTTTTTCTCTTTTTATTTTTATCTTAGTACCATTCTTTTCTATCTGCAGTTCAGTTATATCTGTTTCTTTGAGTAGCTCCAATAGTTCTTTTAATTCTTCTAATTCCATTATCTTACCCTTTCAATATATTCCGATGTCCTTGTGTCAATCTTGATGATGTCCCCCTCATTTATATGAAAAGGGACTTTTATAACAGCTCCTGTTTCCAAAGTAGCAGGTTTCCCACCGCCAGAAGCTGTGTCACCTTTAAATCCCGCGGGTGCTGTACTCACAACTGCTAATTCAACAAAGGTTGGTAATTCGATACTGATTGGACTATTTTTATGGTATATAATATTTACAATCATATTTTCCTTAAGGAATTTAACTGATTCACCAAGTTGCGCAGAGGTAAGAGGTATCTGCTCAAAATTTTCTAGATCCATAAAATAATACATATCATCCTGAACATACAGAAATTGCATACTTTTCTCTTCAAGCCCTGGCAATTCAAGTTTTTCGCCTGCTCTAAAGGTTTCTTCAAGAACAGCCCCTGTTTTAATATTCTTTAGCTTTGTCCTCACTATTGCCCCACCTCTTCCCATTTTTACATGTTGAAAGTCTATTATTTCACAAGGGTCTCCTTTAAATTCAATCTTTAAACCTTTTCTAAAATCGTTTGTAGAAATCAAACCTATCCCTCCTCTAAAATTTTAATATTTTAAGCATTTTCTATTTTTTTTACAATAAGTTCCCTCCTCAATAGAGGCATAGCTTTTCTTATCCATCTGTTGGTGATGTCCTAACTTGGTTGAGAGGAAGCATCCAAAATTTAGGCTTACATGGTTTTTGAGGAGATGCCCTTTCACTCCCTGAACGAAAATTTTGACTCTTTTAAGACTCAATCGCTCGAATTTGCAAACTCGGCCTCAAACGGTGCAAATTCGCCCCTTAAGGGACGCTCCTCTTCATCAAGAAGGGTGCCCCAAAATTTTCGTAATGTCCGTTCAAGGACATCTCCCCCACCTATTTCTATCCTCAGGCCTAAATTTTGGATGCTTACTGATTGAGACTTTTAATTGACTAATCTGAGTATTTTTTATAGTTTATAAAATATGGTACAGAGTATGACAGGTTTTGGAAGTGCAATAAATAATGATATAATGGTAGAAATACGTTCTTTAAACCACAGATTTATTGATATTGTGATAAAAATGCCTTCTCACATGAACAAGTACGAAATCGATTTGCGAAATATCATTAAAGAAAGATTTAAAAGGGGTAGATTCGATGTCATCATTTCAATCTTAAATCATAACATGTCACAGTTTAAAATAAATAAGGCATTAGTAAAAAATATTTATTTGACACTTCTCGATTTACAGAGAGAACTATCTATCCCCGGTGATATAACAATTGATACTATCACAAGTTATAAAGAAATACTGTATCAAGAAGAACCACAATATAATATAGAAGCTGTTTATAAAACTTTTAAAGAAGCTTTATCAAATCTTGAGACAGCAAGGGTTCGTGAAGGGTTACTGCTTGTAGAAGATATAAAGAGAAGGTTGCAGTTTTTGATTGAAATAAATGAACGTATAAAAACACTTGTGCCAAATGAAATAGAAAAAATAAGAGAGAAATTTACCGAAAGACTCAGACTAATACTCCAGACAGATATTGTGGAAAATAGTAGAATACTTCAAGAAGCAGCCATTATGGCGGAAAAGTTAGACATATCAGAAGAGTTACACAGAATAGAAAATCATCTAAAACAATTTGTAGAAGTTCTTGATAAAGGTAATAATGATATTATTGGGAAAAAATTAGATTTTATATTACAGGAAATAAATAGGGAAGTTAATACCTTAGCCTACAAATCAAGTAATTATAGTATTTCTAACTTGGTTGTAGAAATGAAGACAGAAATAGAAAAGATTAGAGAACAGGTTCAAAATATTCAATGAAAGGAATAACTATGAAAAAAAGTGACCTTAGCCCTGTGCTTATCAATATTGGATTTGGTAATGTCGTAGCTGCTTCAAAAGTCGTAGCCATTGTTACCCCTGGTTCTGCTCCTATGAAAAGACTTCGCGAAGAGGCAAAAAAGACTGGCAGATTAATAGACGCAACTGAAGGGAGGCGAACTCGCTCGATCATCGTAACTGATAGCAATCATATAATTCTATCAGCTATACAGGCAGAAACCATTACTCAGAGATTTAACGAAGGGCGAGAAACAGTTGCAAGCGAGGAAGGCTAAAGGAAGTATTTTTGTAGTATCTGCGCCATCAGGTTCAGGCAAAACAACTTTATGTAAGAAACTGGTTTCGGTCTTACCCAATTTAGATTTTTCAGTCTCATACACAACAAGGCCCCCGCGCCCAGGGGAGATCAACGAAATAGACTACATTTTTATTAACAGGGAGAAGTTTATCTCGATGATAGAACGAGGAGAATTTATAGAATGGGCAGAGGTACATGATGAACTTTATGGAACATCAAAAGAATCCCTTGAAAAACTTATAAATTCGGGCAGAGATGTTATTTTGGATATAGATGTTCAGGGTGCTATGCAGATAAAAAATAAAGTTAAAGGAGGAATATTTATATTTGTAATGCCACCCTCTTTAGAAATTTTAAGGGAAAGACTCCAGAAAAGGTCAACTGACGCTATCGATATTGTTGAAAAAAGAATGAACAAGGCGATTTCTGAGATTAAGAACTATACTGAGTATGATTATGTTATAATTAATGATGTATTTGAGGATGCTCTTGAGGAGCTCAAATCAATTGTAATCTCTCAAAGAGCGAAGACAGAAATGATTAATCCATACTGGGTTGAATCAAATTTTTTCAAAAGGAGGTGATAACGGGTGGATATAATTTCTCTACCTATAGAATTCGACCGCAATAAAATTGACGGACGATTCAGATTGATTGCAATAGCATCCCAAAGGGCGAAAGAACTTGCGCTCGGGGTTCAGCCAAAAGTTAAAACAAAGTCAAAAAAGATAACAACTATTGCACTAGAAGAAGCAATGAATAATACCGTAGAATTCCTCACGGGTGAAGACGCTAAGAAGGCCAAAGAAGAAGCAAAGAAATTTGATTATAGAAAACTCCTTGAGGAAAAGAGGAAGGAGATAACAGGAGAAGATCTTACCGAGTTTGAAAAAGACCTTAAGGTATACCTCCATGAAAAAGAATCAAAAGACAAAAGAACTTTAGAGGGTCTTTTTGGTGAAAGAAGAGAAGAAGATTCTGAAGAATAAGTCTATACTTCTCGGTGTTTCAGGAGGAATTGCAGCTTACAAGGTCGTTGATTTAATCAGAAGACTTCGTGAAGAGGGTTCCTCTGTTACAGTTATTATGACAGAGGCCGCGAAGAAATTTATAACCCCTTTATCCCTTGAAGTAGCCTCTCAAAATAGAGTGTATGTAGATCTTTTTGATAACCCACTATCTCACATTACACTACCTGCTAATGCTGATATATTTATTATAGCACCTGCGACAGCAAATACAATTGGAAAGTTTGCAAATGGTATCGCTGATGACCTCCTGAGTACGTGCTTCCTCTCCTTTAAAGGTAAAGTTGCCATTGCCCCTTCAATGAATTGGAGGATGTATGAAAATCCTTTTCTCCAGGATAATTTAAAAAAGCTTTTATCTCGTGGCGTAGTTCAGATAGGCCCGGAAAGAGGTTCTCTTGCGTGTGGTGAAGAAGGGATCGGGAAAATGGCTGATATATCAGAAATAATAGAGACAATAAAGTCAATGCTTACGGAAAAAGATCTTAAAAAGGAAAAAGTTCTTGTAACAGCAGGACCAACAAGAGAGTTTATAGATCCCGTTAGATTTATT
The DNA here is from genome assembly GCA_964404225.1 of uncultured Nitrospiraceae bacterium. Classification (GTDB taxonomy): domain Bacteria; phylum Nitrospirota; class Thermodesulfovibrionia; order Thermodesulfovibrionales; family SM23-35; genus Kmv42. The sequence goes on along the minus strand of CAYOJI010000001.1, from coordinate 31,389 downwards.
TCAAACAAATCTTCAGGGAAGATGGGATATGCAATTGCACGGGCGGCTTACAGAAGAGGCGCTGATGTAACATTGATAAGTGGGTATACATCTTTAGATAAACCTAAAGGTATAAAATTCGTATCTGTTGAGACATCATTAGATATGTTAAACGCTATAAATAAAGAATTAGATTCCACAAGTGTGGTTATAATGGCTGCTGCTGTTTGTGATTTTATGCCATCAGAGAGTTATAAAGAGAAGATAGAAAAATCGGGTGAATTTCTTTTAAGGTTAAAACAAACACCTGATATAATCTCTGACATAAGCAAAAAAAGAAATAAGCCATTTCTTATTGGCTTTGCAGCAGAAACTGGTAGAAAGACGGGAAGGGCAAGAAAAAAATTGATAGAAAAAAATCTTGACATGATAGTATTCAACGATGTTACAGAGATTGGTGCAGGATTTGATGCAGATACCAACAAGGTTATAATTATTGATAGGGAGAAAGAAATAGAATTACCATTAATGAGCAAAGATGAAGTCGCAGATGCTATTTTGGACAGGATGATAGAAATCAAAGCTTGACTTTTTTACAAAATTGGTTAAAATTGGCATAACATGGCTTTTGAAGAAATCGAAAGACTTAAGGAAAAAATAAATAAGGATCCAAATTCAAAATTGTTTGTCCCGCTCGCAGAAGAATATAAAAAAGCAGGTATGTTTGATGAGGCTATAAATGTGCTTATCAAAGGCCTTGAAAGACACCCAAATTATTTAAGCGCGCGTGTTTCTCTTGGAAAAATATATACTGAAAAAGGAATGCTCAATGAGGCAAAAAATGAATTTGAAAAGGTAGTAAGTTCGATTCCTGATAATCTTTACGCTCATAAAAAGCTTGCCGAAATTTATAGGAGTCTTGGTGAAAAAGATAAAGCTATAAAAGAATTTAAAGCGGTGTTAAGACTTAATCCAATGGATGAATGGGCAGTAACAAATCTTGCAGAAATGGAAAAAGAAGAATTCACTGTTGAAAAACAATCTGTTGAAATAAAAGAGGAAATAGTTGAAAAAGATGAAGTTGAAGAAATAATAGAAGTTATACCAGAGGAATTTTCAGAGGAAAAAATAGAGGAATCAGCTGAGGCATCTATTATTGAAGAGAGAGCGGAAGAATTGCTTGAAACAGCTTCTGAAGAATCTATAGAAATAATAGAGGAAGAACAAGAGATTTCTGGTGCACTTAATGCAGAGGAAGAAATAGAGGTGATAAAGGGTCAAGATGAGTCAATTGATATACAAGATGAGACTCCAGAAACGGTCCTTGATATTCCGGTTACTGAAGAAGATATAAAATTACCAGAAACTTATGAAAAAGGGGAATTTGATGAAGCTCTTACATCCAGTCCTGTTGATGTAGAGGAAATATCCGAAGAAGAATTATTCTTTGAAGGTATAGAAGAGGTAGAACTTATTACAGAAGAAGATATCTCAATCCCAAATCTTAGTGATGCAGATCAACATATACTCAAAGGTAACTATTCTGAAGCAATGAACGTATATAGAAGGTTACTTTCAAATGATCCACAAAATAAAAAAATATTACAACGTATAGAGGAATTAAAATTCCTTCTTAGACTTCTTGGGAAAGATAAAGAAGAGCTTATAATACAACTCGAAAAATTTCTTGAAGGTATCAAAAAAAGACGCAATGAATTTTTTGGAAGTCCTTAAAGAAACAGTTGATAAGGTTGATGGCGCTGTCTCAGCAATGATTATTGGTATTGATGGAATTTCTGTTCAGGAATATTCATCTCAGAAAATCATTGATTTAACAGGGCTGAGTGCCGAGGCATCTGCAATGTTAAAGGACATTAGTACAGCGGCGGATAATCTTGGTCTTGGCGAGGCAAAAGAGTTTTCGATTATATCTGACAAATGCGGTATTATAATGAGAAAGATAAATTCTGAATATTATCTTGCCCTTGTAATAAAGCCAGATGGTAATTATGGGAAAGGTCGATTTATCCTGAAAACCGCAATCCCTAAAATAGAAGGCGAATTTTGAGTAGGTGAAAAGACGGAAAGACAAGGTATTAGTTATCCACGGACCTAATCTAAATCTTCTTGGTAAGAGAGAAGTAGGTATTTATGGAACCAAATCGCTTGACGAAATAGATAGAGATATTCGTTCTCTTGCTTCAGAGCTCGGGTTAAATGTTACCACAAAACAGCTTAATAGCGAAGGAGATATACTGGAGCTTATACAAAAAGGTGATTATGACGTTTTGATTATAAATCCTGCAGCTTATACCCATACAAGCATTGCAATAAGAGACGCTATCTTAGCAGTCGGTAAACCTGCTATTGAGGTCCATATATCTAACATTTATAAAAGAGAAGATTTCAGGAAAAAATCATTTATCACCGAAGTATCGGTCGGACAGATATGCGGTTTTGGTCCGGATAGTTATCTTCTTGCCTTGAGGGCTGCAAAAAATATACTTTCCGTTCAGTAACAATTTAATGGCTTACAAAGGTATTAATATTTTTAGCAAAGATGAAGCTATCTATTCAAAAAGACTATCTGCTTTAAGAAAATCTCTTAGCAGAAAAGAGGTTGATGGATTCATCGTAACTGATTTAAATAATATCCATTATCTAACCGGATTTTCAGGCTCATCGGCATTTTTATTTATAACAAAAAAAGAAAGCATTTTCATAACAGATTTTAGATATAAAGAACAGTCAGAAAGAGAAATTAAAGAATGGGAAATAGTTATTGAAAAAGGTGACAGAATAAAACTTATAAAGATTCTTTGTCGTAAAAATAAAATAAAAAAGTTGGGTATAGAATCTTCTGTCTCTTACGATTTTTTTAAAAGATTATCAGCCATAAATTTAGACATTCGTCCTTTTAAAGGATTTATTGAAAGGTTTAGAGAAAAAAAAGACATCATTGAGATAGGTGCTATAAGAGAAGCGATAAGGCGTGCTGAATTAGCTTTCCTTGAAGTAAAGCCTTATATAAAGGCAGGTATTAAAGAGATTTCAATAGCACTTATACTCGAAGAAAGATTAAAAAAAGCGGGCTCGAGACGTCTTCCATTTGATATAATCGTAGCCTCTGGAAAAAATTCTGCAATGCCGCATGCAAAACCAACAGATAAAAAAATTGCACCGGGTGATCTCGTTATAATAGATTGGGGAGGGGAAGCCGATGGTTATTTCTCAGATATCACGAGAACTTTAATTATAAAAGGAGAAAATATTAGTAAAAAGAAACAAATATATCAAACAGTACTAAAAGCGAACATATCCGCTATTTCGCGGATAAGACCTAATATAAAATCTTCTGAAATTGATTATTATGCACGAAAGGTTATAAATAAGGCTGGATATGGAGATTTTTTTGGTCATGGTACGGGTCATGGATTGGGCTTAGAGATCCATGAATCTCCTAAGATTTCAAAAAATAATAAAAGATTGATAAGGGAAAATATGGTCTTTACTATTGAGCCGGGTATTTACATACCAGATTTAGGGGGTGTGAGGATAGAAGATATTGTAGTAGTCAGAAAAGATAAATGTGAAGTATTAACTACTTTACCAAAAAAATTGGAAATAATTTGACCTTAAAGACCATCTTAATTTTCATTCTTATAACTAAGAGAGCTTTGAACTATTTAATTTTCGCTGAACTATTTCGGTGACGCCTCGGAAATCAATCTTCCCACTAGCCATTTTAGGAAGGTCTTCAATAACAACAAATTGTTTTGGTAAAGCTATATTTGGTAAATACTTAGACATCATTTTCAATATTCTTTTTTCGTCTATCTTTTTTGTAACCGCCGCTATGATCTTTCCCCCCTTTAGTTTGTCCGGAACTTCAACAACCGAACATGCAACATCTTCAGGAAGTAATTTTTCTAAAACATCTTCAACTTTAACCAGGGATATCATTTCTCCACCAACTTTTGCAAATCTTTTTAATCTACCGGAATGCCATAGAAACCCCTCTTCATCGATATATCCCATGTCACCTGTGTCATACCATCCGTCTCGAATTCGCTTTGAAGTTTCTTCGAAATCATTTAGGTATCCCTTCATAACCAGATCTCCCTTGACCATTATTTTCCCTATTTCTCCTATAGCGCACTCTTCACCTGTTTCACAATCCTCGATGCGTATCTTGACATCTGGAAGCACCTTGCCCACACTTCCTGGTTTATTATTTTCAGGAGTATTTGTTGAGATAACAGGAGAGGTCTCGGTTGTTCCATAACCTTCGTAGATATTAATACCATGTTTTTTAAGAAATTCTTCTCTTAGGGCATCAGGACATTTATCTGCTCCACTTACTATTAAACGCAGACTCTTAAAATCGCCTACTTCAGATTTTCTTAAATAGCCCCAGAGAAAACTTGGTGTGCCAACCATAACGGTCGGTTTTTCCTCACGGATAATATTACATATGGTTTTGTATTCGAGGGGATTAGCATAAGAAATGATTGTCATCCCATAATAAAGCGGGGTCCATAAAGTTACTGTTAGACCAAATACATGGAAATAAGGAAGGTTAGCGAGTATAATGTCGTTTTCATACAATTTCAACATCTTACTAAAGCTTTGAATATTAGAAGAGATATTCTTATGCGTTAATTGAACAGCTTTAGGGTCTTTTTCGCTTCCACTGGTAAATAATATTACGACATTATCTTCTTCGTGTCCAGCATGAACTAATTTTGAGATAAGTGGAGCAGGCAATTTTGCCTTAATTACAGCCTTTATTTTCTCTGTCATCGATATACTGCTCATTATATCTTCAATGAAAACCATTCCATTGATAACAGGAGAATTAATTTTTTCAAGTAATGCCTTCGAAGTTATTATAGTTCTGAAATTACATTTTGTCTGTGCATATATAGCATTTTTTGCTGCACCCATTGAATAATTAATCATAACGGGCGTTTTTCCACTCATCAAAACTCCAAGAATAGAAAAGGCACATCCTGCAGAAGTCGGCATCATAATTCCAATAAAGCCTTCATCGTATTTTTTGAATCTTTCTGCAAGGATAAGAGAGGCAATAAGTGTTTTGGAATATGTAATTCGTTTATTAGAAGTTCTATCTATAAAAGCCAGTTTAGTCCGATATTTTTTTGCTATCTTTATAAAACGTTGATGAAGCAACATAAAAAGTTTTTTAAAATATTATATTGTGCATTTATAATATCAATATAGGCTTCGAATTGTAAGTAGCAAAACGGTAGGGGTATGTCTGCTCAAGGGACATATCCCAGTAATTTGGCTTTTTAATATCCTCCCCTAAAGATTTGCTACTTCCAGCCTCAACAAATATATATAATATCCACATTTTTATGTTAAAATTTTAAGATATCCATTATGGGAAGAAAGATTAACAAGATATTAATAGCAAATAGAGGCGTGACCGCCGTAAGAATAATGCACACATGTAGGGATAGAAAAATTCCCACAACCGCAGTATATAGCACACCTGACCGTTTAGCCCATCATGTATTTATGGCTGATTCGGCTGTGCATATAGGTGAGGCACCGCCTGTTGAATCTTATCTAAACATGGAAAAAATGATAGAGGCAGCTATTAAAAGTAAGTCAGATGCGATCCATCCCGGCTGGGGATTCCTTGCAGAAAATGCAAAGTTTGCAAAGATGGTCATAGATGCAGGCCTTACATGGATTGGTCCGCCTCCTGAGGTAATAAGTGCTCTTGGAGACAAAATTCAGGCAAAAAGACTTGCACAGAAGGCTAATGTACCGACTATACCAGGAATTATTGATGTTAATAGCATCGATCAAATAAAAAGATGGATGAAAGAACACCATATCGACTTCCCGATAATGATTAAAGCCGTTGCTGGTGGTGGTGGAAAAGGAATGGTTAAGGTTAGTAGTAAGAAGGAATTACCTCAGGCTTTTGCACAGGCTCGGTCAGAGGCGCTTAAGGCCTTTGGTGATGACAGGGTTCTTGTCGAAAAATATATAGAACGTGGCAGACATATCGAGGTTCAAGTAGTAGCAGACGAATATGGAAACGTAGTCCATTTATTCGAAAGAGAATGCACTATTCAGAGGCGAAATCAAAAGATTATAGAAGAAGCACCTTCTCCAACTCTTGACGATAACCTACGTCAGGAAATATGTTTTACTGCGACACGTCTGATGAGAGAAATAGGTTACACATCAGCTGGAACAGTAGAGTTTCTTTATGACACCTCTTCACAGAATTTTTATTTCCTTGAAGTCAATACCCGTTTACAAGTCGAACACGGTATAACAGAACTTATTACAGGACTTGATATCGTTGGAATTATGATAGATATAGCGATGGGCAAAAAACTACCGTTCAAACAATCGGAAATTGTTCCAAATAGATGGGCGCTTGAGGTTCGTCTTAACGCCGAAGATCCCAAAACCTTCAGTCCATCTTTTGGAAAAATAACGCGTCTTCAAGTGCCACAAGGTCCGGGTGTTAGGATAGCGTCAGGGGTCTACGAAGGTGCAGATATACCACCCTATTATGATTCTCTTTTTATGTTGTTGATCGCTGCAGGTGCTGATAGAGCAGATGCAATAAGGGTTATGGATCGTGCTCTTAGCAGAAATCTTCGTGTTGAGGGGGTTAAAACTTTAGCACCTCTTCTGCTTAGTATAATAAGACACCCTAAATTTATAGCTGGGGAATTCTCTACACGCTTTATAGAAGAGCACATGGATGAACTTATTTCTATGTTTAAGGAAAAGGATAGCGAAGATGAAGTTCTAAAGATTGCAAGATATGTTGCTGAAATATCAGCACTAGGGCCTCAGAAATGGATGTGAGGGAAAAAGTATCTACGAATACAGCAGATAGTTACATTTTTGTAAGACCTGGCATGTCATCGAGAGAAATAGTTAAGGCGGTGCGTGACCTTAAGGGAGTTTGTTTTACTTCTGTTGGTATGCGTGATGCTGGACAATCAGACTATAAAAACCGACATCGAATATATGATCTTGCGACCCTTGCACCGTTTTATAACAGGATGGGTTTGTTTAGTGCAGAATGTCATGGGGGTGCAAGATGGCATGTTGGCGTAATGAATCGCAGAGAAAGTCCTTTCGAAGAAATAAATATCTTAAGAGAGGCTATGCCAAATGTGCTTCTGCAAACCCTTATACGTGAGACAAATCTATGGGGATATCGACCATATCCTAAGAATGTCATTGAGTATGTTGTTGAACGGGTAGACATAGACGTTTGGCGGTGTTTTTCATTTCTGAATGATATCAGAAACATGCGAGCAGTAGCAGAAGTTGTTATGAAAAGGGGTCGTCTTTTTGAGCCTGCAATTTCTTTTACTGTAGCAGATTGGGCTACAAATGAATATTATCTTAATGTAGTAAAAGATATTGTAGATCTTTGTTCAGGAACAGACGAAATTATCCTGTGCATCAAAGACATGGCTGGTGTAGGAAATATAAAGACTATTAGCAGTCTCGTTGATTCTATTAAGCAGAAGTATCCTGATCTTCTCATACATTATCACAGACACATAACTGATGGATTAGCAATACCTGTTCTCCTTGCTGCTGCACAGGCAGGAGCTAAGATCTTTGATGTTGAGGAAGATTCACTCGTCCGTTTCTATGGACATTCTCCAATATTAGCTGTTCAGGCCTACTTTGAAGAGTCGGGGATCCCTGTAAATCTCAACAGGAAAGAAGCAGAGGCAGCTGTTCAGAAGGTAAGAGAATGGATAGGTTACTATGAATGGGCGGAATCACCATTTAAAGGATTTGATCATACCGTCACTTACCATAAGATGCCAGGAGGTGCCTTCCCAAGTTCGTTCGAACAGGCAGATAAAGGCGGTTTTCTCCACTTAATGCCTGCCATACTAAAGATGATGTCTCTATATAATAAGATTATTCATTATTTTGATGTAACACCAGGGTCACAGATTACGTGGGTTACATGTAGTGGAATCGTAAATAAATATGCGAAGGCTAAAGGAGAAGCAGGAGTTAGACACCTTATTGGTCTTCTGACAAAATTTATCGATGAAAAATCGCTAAAATTTGAAGCTATGGAGAAAGAAGAACAGGAAGAACTTTTAGGTCTTTTCCGAAATGCACCCGGAGACTTTAAAAATCTTATTCTCGGTCATTATGGAAGACTTCCGATGGGTTGGCCACCTGATTGGGTATACCAGAGTACCTTTGGTGAGGAATGGGAACGCAAAATTAAAGAAAGAATTGAGCTATCACCTCTGGATTCATTAGAGGATGATGACTTAGAAAAGCTTAGAAAGGAATTGTCTGATTATCTTGGTAGAACACCCACGGAAGAGGAATTCATACTTTTTCTAATGCATCCAAAAGATGCACTCGAAATGATACAGTTTAGAGAAAAATACGGAGAAGCTCCACTCGTGCTACCGACTCCTGTTTGGAGAGAAGGACTAAAAAAACCCGGTGACAAAGTCGATTTTGAGCTTTGGGGAAAACCCTATAGTATTGAACTTGTTTCAATAGGTGCTGAACATGAAGGGATCATTCATGTTGTAATGCGTGTTAATAATAAGACGAGGGTATACAGTGTTGAAACACCGAGGGCTAAAAAGGTTGAAATTAGGATGGCAAAGGGTCTTGGAGAAATAGGCGCACCTATTAATGGGAACATATGGAGAATCGGGAATCCAGAGAGGGGAATATTAAAGGTAGGAGACATTGTACATAAAGGTGAGGAGATTGCAAACCTTGAAGCAATGAAAATGGAAAATGCAATAATAGCTCCTTTTGATGGTCAAATTGCTGAAATCTGCGTAAAACTTAATGATTTTGTAGTTGAAGGACAGCTTCTATTTGTTCTGGAAAAACAATAACAAGGAGTCATAAATTTAACGGACTAATAAGCGAGAACTCTACACGTAAAGATTGTTTGATTAGAGGAAAGAATCGCAAGACTTCAAGCAATGTTATTAAGGGCATAGGGGGGTAGTCAGATATTAAAGTTGTGAAAATCCCAAGGGTTATGTCTACTCAACATCCAGATAATGTGACCGTCCCTTTCTTTGCCGAATCTCAGGACATGTCAGGCGATGACGAGATTCAAGAAGCATACTATGCCTTTTCCCATCTCGGCTGCGATGAGCAGATGTGGGACTATGAAGGCAAAGAGGGTGACGAGTTTGTTGTCAGAAAGTTGCTAACAAAATATGAGTACTTTTTTAAAAAGACGAAGCTTGGTGAGGATGTATTTCTTACCTTGCGTGTTCCTAATCCGGATGTGGAAAAGGAAGAAGCAAAAGTTCTAATAGAAACACTGGATAGTATCCCCCGATCATGTGATGCTGCACGCTTATTTTATGGGAAGGACATCCCGCCAATTTTTGAAGTCATTCTTCCTATGACAATGTCACCCCAAAGCCTAAACCGTGTCTATTATTACTATAAGGATTTTGTTGTAGGTAAACAGAACTTACCATTTTTCCCGGGAGATATTACAATTGCAGAATGGGTAGGTGAATACAAACCTGAAAGTATAAATGTGATACCCCTCTTTGAAGATAAAGAACATATGCTTGAAGCTCATAGCATCATGAGGGAGTATCTAAAAAACAAAGATATCATGCACCAGAGGGTATTCATTGCCAGATCAGATCCTGCAATGAATTATGGAATGGTGAGTGCCATATTGTGTAACAAGATTGCTCTTCAGAGATTAAGAAAGCTTTCTGAAGAGACGGGTGTTATCTTATATCCAATCCTTGGCGCAGGGTCTGCGCCTTTCAGAGGGCATCTGACCCCTGAAACAGTCGAGAAGGTCTTGGAAGAGTATCCTGATGTGCAGACTTTTACCATACAATCGGCTTTTAAATATGACAACCCTCCTACAAAAGTTATAGCTGCGATATCAAAGCTAAAAAATTCTTCCTTAAATAGAGGATATGATATTGATGAAAGTAAATGTTTAGAGATTATTGAAAAGGTGTCAGAGGAATATCAAAGGATAATTATCAAACTGATTCCTTTAATCAATCATATCGCAGATTTTGTTCCAAGAAGACGAATGCGAAAACTTCATGTTGGTTTGTTTGGATACGCAAGAAGTATAGGAAAAAGTAGACTCCCCCGTGTTATCAGTTTTTGTGCTGCATGTTACTCTATCGGACTCCCACCTGAAATACTTGGTACAAAATCCTTATCCAGAGATGATATTGAGTGTATGAAGGATTTGCATGTTAATTTTATGTTTGATATGAGAACTGCTATGGCATTTTTCAATGAAGATGTGCTGACAATTTTACCGGATGATGTTAAAAGTTCTCTCAATCTAAATTGGGGAGATTACGAGATTAATTCCGAACATAAAAAGATTACCTCAAGGATTATTAAGGCTTTGAAAGACAACAATACGTCTCATCTACAATCAATGATTATCGAGGCTGCACATATAAGAAAGTTTTTAGGATGAGCGGGGTCCTCAAAACTAATTTTATCTCTATGATATTTTCGAAGCAATTTAATGGTTATGAACATAATAAATGTCGTGCAGAGTAGCGAGCAGTAATCATGTATTGGCATCAGAAATCAATAAATGATATTTTTAATGAGTTTAGAACTTCCCCTCAAGGACTTTCTATAGCAGAGGTAGCAAAACGTCTTAGGGAATATGGTCCAAATGAATTAAAAGAAAAAAAGAAAAAGACTCCCTTCATGATGTTCTTTGAACAGTTCAAGGACTTCATGATTATTGTCCTTATTGCTGCGGCAATTGTCTCCGGAATTATAGGTGAACTTTCAGATACAATTGCTATCATAGTAATTGTAGTTCTTAATGCCATTATCGGATTTATTCAGGAATATCGTGCAGAAAAGGCTATGGCTGCACTTAAAAAAATGGCTGCACCAAGTGCAACTGTAATAAGAGATGGAAAGCCTTTAGACATACCTGCTTCTGAGCTTGTTCCTGGTGATATTATAATTTTAGAGGCAGGTAAAATTGTTCCGGCTGATATGAGACTTATTGAATGTGCTCAATTAAAGGTTGAAGAGGCAGCCCTTACGGGTGAATCTGTACCTGTAGAAAAACACATCGAAGTTCTCAAAGATGAAGCAATTCCTCTGGGTGACAGGAAAAATATGGCTTATAAGGGAACGGTTATTTCGTATGGGAGGGGAAAAGGTGTTGTTGTTGCCACAGGCTTGAACACTGAACTCGGCAGGATTGCTATGATGTTAGAAGAGGAAGAAGAGTTGAAAACACCTCTTCAGAAAAGACTTGCAGTATTTGGACAAAAACTTGCAATAGCTGTTCTGATAATCTGTGTTTTAATATTCATTATAGGAATCTTTAGGGGGGAATCTCCTCTTTTGATGTTGCTTACAGCAATATCGCTTGCTGTTGCTGCAATACCCGAGGCTCTTCCTGCTGTTATAACTATTTCTCTTGCTATTGGTGCAAAAAAGATGGTAAAGCAAAAAGCCCTTATAAGAAAACTTCCTGCAGTTGAGACCCTTGGTTCTGTGACTTATATTTGCTCAGACAAGACCGGTACACTAACACTAAATCAAATGATGGTTGAAGAAATCTATTTTGACGGAAAAGTAATCAAAATGCAAGATGCAACACGCAGCAGGATACATGATGAAGAAAATCGAACATCAGACATCATGCATCTTACATCATCGACAATCGATCCTTACCCTTTACTTATGACAGCTTTAGCTTTGAGCAATGATGCATTATTAGATAAAGAAGGCAAAGGAATAGGCGATCCAACAGAGATAGCTTTGTATAAAACTGCTAAAGACAATGGGTTTGATAAAAATGAACTTGAAAAAGTTTTTCCACGTGTCGCAGAGGTTCCATTTGATTCGGAAAGAAAATGTATGACCACAGTTCACAGGATGCAGGATACAAGATACAGGAAACATGATGAAAAAAATCATGCATCAGACATCGTGGATCATGCATTATTTATTTCTTTTACAAAGGGTGCTGTAGATGTTCTGGTTGAGAAATCTGATGCTATTTTAACCTCTGATGGATTAAAACCAATTAATAAAAAGGATATATTAGAGCTTAATAATAAAATGGCTGCTGAGGGACTGCGTGTGTTGGGGATTGGTATGAGGAGATGGGATAATTTACCTTCAAGCATATCACCTGAAAATGTAGAAGTAGGTCTTACTTTCGTGGGTCTTGTTGGTATGATAGATCCTCCACGAGAAGAGGCAAAGGAGTCAGTAGCATTATGTAAAACCGCAGGAATAAAACCCGTTATGATTACGGGGGACCATCCACTAACTGCAAAAGCAATAGCAAAACGCCTGAATATCCTCGAAAATGACTCGAATCCAATCATTACAGGCAAAGAGCTTGCTGAACTTTCTATGGAAGAATTTAAAAAAGAAGTCGAAGAGATCAAGGTTTATGCAAGGGTAGCTCCTGAACAAAAATTGAAGATAGTAAAGGCATTACAGGATAAAGGACAATTCGTTGCTATGACAGGTGATGGAGTTAATGATGCACCAGCATTAAAAAGGGCTGATATAGGAGTTGCTATGGGTATTACAGGAACAGATGTAGCAAAAGAAGCGTCGCATATGATATTGCTTGATGACAACTTTGCTACAATTGTAAAAGCTGTTAAGGAGGGGAGGAGAATATTTGATAATATTCGTAAATTCATAAAATATACCATGACGAGCAACTCAGGAGAAATATGGACAATATTCCTTGCACCATTTCTCGGACTACCTATCCCGCTTTTGCCGATCCATATTTTATGGATAAATCTTGTCACTGACGGACTTCCGGGCTTAGCACTTGCAGCTGAACCTGCTGAGAAAGAAATAATGAAACGACCTCCACGTCATCCTAAAGAAAGTATATTTGCACATGGACTCGGTGCCCATATTATCTGGGTAGGATTGCTTATGGGTTTTGTATCCATATTTACGCAGGCATGGGCTATTAAAACTGAACATGCTCATTGGCAGACAATGGTTTTTACAGTGCTATGTCTCAGTCAGATGGGACATGTGCTTGCAATACGTTCTGAAAAAGAATCTCTCTTTTCGCAGGGACTATTTTCTAATAAGCCTTTAGTCGGTGCGTTTATTCTGACTTTTGCCCTTCAGATGGCAACGATATACGTACCATTTTTAAATCCGATATTCAAGACAGAGCCATTAAATATTAGTGAACTGATAATAACACTTGCCCTTTCAACTGTGGTATTCTTTGCGGTTGAGTTAGAAAAATTCTGGAAAAGAAAAAGCTGGCATCTTCTAAAAATATAAGGTATAAAGAATAATGATTGAAAAGAATTTCTTGCTTTTTAATTCCCTAATATTTTTTCGAGCTGTGCGATTCTTTCATCATCTGCAGGATGAGTAGAGAGATATACAGGCGGCTCTTTCCCTTGCCTTACATCCTTCATCCTCCTCCAGAACTCAATGGCAGCACGAGGATTATATCCTGCTTTATGCATAAGGCTCACCCCAATATGGTCAGCTTCAAGCTCTTGTTTTCTACTAAAAGGCAGTATTACCCCTACCCCTGTTGCTAATCCATAAGCCTTATTCAATGCCTCAAGTACTACAGGGTCTTCTACATCGACAATCAAATTGAGTGCTAACTGTCCTAACTGTGCAAGCAAGATTGTACTCATCCTCTCAGCACCGTGCCGCGCAATAGCATGGCCTACTTCATGGCTAATTACAACGGCTAATCCTTCTTCATCTTTTGTATAAGGAAGGATGCCAGTGTAGATACCTATCTTGCCTCCTGGGAGACAGAAGGCATTTACCGTACTATCATCTTCAATCACCACGAATTCCCACTTATAATCAGGTCGGTTAGCGGCCTTGGCAATACGTGTCCCAACTTTTCTTACCTTTTCTACAATGGTTTTATCTTTACTGAGTTTTGCTTCCTTGATGATTTTGCTGAATGCCTGCTCACCTAATTGTATCTCGCTTGATTCAGGAATAAGTATCAATTGTTTCCGTTCTGTTAAAGGCGCTTCCTTGCATGATGCAAATAACAAAGTAAATAACAGAATTATAGAAATTTTACTTAGCGCTCTACTCATGTTTTATGGTAAAAGTAATTTTTTATAATCTTTAATTAATTTTTATGTTATTATACTTAATAAATTATTTGAAAGGAGAGGGTATGAGATACAAATTTTTAACAATTTTTTTGCTGTTGATTTTAGCTGTTCCAGTATTTGGCGAAGAGAAACTTAATTTGAAGGATGAGAGAGATAAGACCAGTTACAGTATTGGTTTTAATATTGGCACAAATATAAAAAGTCAATCAATAGATGTAAGTATAGATGCCCTTTTGCAGGGTATAAGAGATGCCTTGTCAGGGAATAAAGCTTTAATGAGTCCTGGAGAAATAAATGAGACTTTATCTGATTTTCAAAAAGAAATGATGGCAAAACAGGTACAACGAATAAAACAACTCGCTGAAAAGAATAAAAAAGAAAGCGATGCTTTTCTTGAAGATAATAAGAAAAAAGAAGGGATAATAACTCTTCCAAGCGGTTTACAATACAAAGTTTTAAAGGAAGGCCAGGGAGGCACACCCCAGTTAACAGATACAGTTACAGTGCATTATCGGGGAACTTTTGTTGATGGAAGTGAATTCGACAGCTCTTATAAGCGCGGAGAGCCTGCAGTATTTAGGGTTAATGGTGTGATACCCGGTCTATCTGAAGCCCTGCAATTAATGAAGGCAGGATCTAAATGGCAGATTTTTATACCACCGGATCTTGCTTATGGTGAACGTGGAGCGGGTCAAAGCATTGAACCAAATAAGACATTGATTTTCGAGGTAGAACTTTTGTCTTTTGAAAAGGGAATGAAATTTCATACAGACCCAATGCCTATGCATCCGTAGAGGAGATAATTTAAATGAAATATTGGCTTATAATTTTAGCCTTTTTTATAACATGGATAGTTTTACAGTTTATTGTATTTCCTAAAATAGGGATCAATATATGAAGCGTGAGGAAGAAGGAATCGGGTAATTCCAAAAAGAGGTGTCGAGAAACTTAAGGCTATCTATATTATTTTTGTTATTTCTTTTATTATTATTTTCTTGCACTCGTGAACCTGAAATAAAGAACCCGAATACTATTACTGTGGGCTCGCTTGCGGATGCAAAAAGATTGATTCCTCTTCTCGCCTCTGATAGTGCTTCAGGAGATATAAGCGGTTGGATTTATAATGGTCTTACGAAATATGATAAAAATATTAAAGTCATAGGTGACCTCGCAGAATCATGGGAAATATCTCCTGACGGACTCATTATAATTTTTCATTTAAGAAAAAATGTTTTTTGGCATGATGGAAAAGAATTTACATCAGAAGATGTCCTATTCACTTATAAAACTGTTACTGATCCCAAGATTCCCACACCTTATAGCAGTAATTATGGTCCTGTTGAGAAGGTTGAGGCATTAGACAAATATACTGTTAAAGTTGTTTATAAAGAACCCTACGCACCAGCACTTGAATCATGGGGAATGGGTATAATACCCAAACATATACTCGATGGAAAAGATATAACTAACGAATTTTATAACAGAAATCCTATTGGGACAGGTCCTTATAAATTAAAAGAATGGATTACAGGTCAAAAGATAGTTTTGGAGGCTTTTGACAAATATTTTGAGGGTAGACCAAATATCGATAGATTTATTTCAAGGGTTATACCTGATACTGCAACGATGTTTTTAGAATTAAAATTTGGTGGAATAGATTTTATGGGTCTAACCCCACCTCAATATAAACTTCAGGCAAATAGTGATTTATTTAAAAGATATTTTCAAAAGTTCAGATACCCATCCTTTGGATATACATATTTAGGCTATAATCTTCTCGATAAAAGATTTTCTGATAAAAGGGTTAGACAGGCTATAACATATGCCATTGACAAAAAGGCTATTATTGCTGGGGTTTTGCTAGGATTTGGTAATCCATGCACAGGTCCGTTCCCACCGGAATCATGGGCTTATAATCCAAATGTAAAAGACTATGAATATAGCCCCGAAAAGGCGATTGAGCTTTTAAATGAGGCTGGATGGAGGGTAGGAGAAGATGGGGTGCTCAAAAAAAATGGAGAACCTTTTAAATTTACTGTTCTTGTCAATCAGGGGAACGAAGCCAGGTTAAAAACAGCTCAGATAATAAAAGAAAATCTTAAAAAAATTGGTATTGATATGAGTATAAAGGTTTTGGAATGGCAAGCACTACTACATGAATTTATTGACAAGAAACGTTTTGAAGCAGTCATTATGGGCTGGGCGCTTTCAAGAGATCCTGATATTTACGATATATGGCATTCTTCGAAGACGAGGGAAGGGGAATTCAATTTTATTTCTTATAAAAATGAAGAGGTTGACAGACTTTTACTTGAGGGGAGAAGGACATTTGATCTCGAAAAAAGAAAAAAGATATATCACAGAATACATGAAATTCTTGCTGAAGAACAGCCTTGCACATTTCTTTACGTGCCTGATGCCCTTCCTATTCTCCATAAAAGATTTAAGGGGGTTGAAAGGGCACCGATTGGAATATGGCATAATTTCATTCACTGGTATGTGCCAAAAAATAAGATAGAATGGTACCAATAGTTGTCAATAATTGAAGTAGAAAACTTAGTAAAAAAATTTGGTAACATAACTGCTGTTGATAATATTTCTTTTACAGTAGAAGAAGGCACAATATTTGGCTTTCTCGGACCTAATGGAGCAGGAAAGACTACAACGATAAATATATTGTGCACACTTCTTTCTCCCACTTCTGGAAGGGCTTTTATAGCAGGACACGACTGTATGAAAGAGCCTGAACAAGTAAGAAAGGCTATAGGGATAGTTTTTCAGGATACAACACTTGATAAAGACCTAACAGCATTTGAAAATCTTATATTTCATGCCTATCTCTATGGAGTTCCCAAGAATGAAAGAAAAAAACGCGTAATAGATATTTTAAAGTTCGTTGGTCTCTATTCAAGAAGGGATGATCTTGTAAAGAGATTTTCGGGCGGTATGAAACGGAGACTTGAAGTCGCAAGGGGATTGATCCATAATCCAAAAGTATTATTCCTTGATGAACCTACACTTGGATTAGACCCTCAAAGTAGGGCAAATCTGTGGGAATTTATAATAGAACTGCCTAAAAAAAATGGTGTAACAATATTTATGACAACTCACTATATGGAGGAGGCAGAAGTTTGTAATCAGATCTCAATAATTGATCACGGAAAGATAATTGCCACTGGTAGTCCTGATGAATTAAAAAAGATTCTTGGTGGCGAGATTGTTTATATAAGAACTACTGACAATAAAAATTTAAAAAGCGAGATAGAGTCTTTTTTGGGATTTAATGTATCGGAGAAAAAAGACGAGCTCTTTGTGACCTGTCCGATAGGGTCTACTTGTATACCTGAAATGATCAGGAAACTCGGAGATAAAGTTATATCTGTAAGAATACAGAGACCAACGCTCAATGATGTTTTTCTTAAACTCACAGGCAAGACAATAAGAGAAGAAGATGTATCTGACGAATATACAATCAAGGAATCTATACGTGCATATAGAAGGAGATTATAAAAATATCATTCAATAATTTTATGGATAAATTCAAAATTCTCATTGTGTTTTCAGCATCCGGTCTTATGTTTAGTTATATCGGAAAGAAATGGAGTTAAATGTAATCTACGTAATAGTTGCAAGAGAGCTTAAAAAATTTTTTAGAGAAAAAAGCCGTCTTTTTTCTGCGATAGCAAGACCTTTATTATGGCTCTTTATAGTAGGTGCTGGCATATCCAGATTAGTACCTCGGGAGGCTGGTATGCCCTATACTCAATTTATTTTCCCTGGCATAATTGGAATGACTATACTCTTTAGTTCTATGTTTTCATCTATATCGATTATATGGGACAAAGAATTTGGTTTCATGAAAGAGATTCTGGTAGCTCCGGTATCAAGAATTTCAATAGTTATTGGAAAGGCATTAAGTGGAACATTAGTTTCTACAATGCAGGCAATGATTATCTTAGCACTCTTTCCATTTTTAGGATTTCAATTAAATCTACTCCAAATAATGACCGTGATCTTAATATGTTTTGCTGTTTCTTTTTGCATTTCGTCTTTTGGGATAGTTCTTGCCACATTTTATGACAGTTATGAAAGTTTTAGCGTTATTATGAATTTTATTATAATGCCCATGTTCTTTCTTTCTGGTGCAATGTATCCAGTAAAACTTCTCCCAGATATACTTAAAATAGTAGCGCAGATAAACCCTTTAACATATGGGATTGATATACTTAAATATGCAATCTTCCCACCAGAAAGTGGCTATATGGGTCCAGACTTTTCTGTCTTAAATAGTTTGACAGTAATTATTTTTTCATCCATTGCATTCGTTGCCTTGGCAGGCAAGGCATTTGAAAGAAGAGGATAAGATTATCCAAAAGAAGGCAGGTAGACTTTAAGATTAACCTTTTTCCAAAGTCTACCATACCAATCTTTTGAACTCTGAAGAAAAATTATTGACCTATTTTATTTTTTTTAGAAGATGGTTAATGATATCAGTAAGTGTAATAATACCAACAAGTTTTCCATTATCAACAACAGGTAATTGCTTTACTCTCCGAAGAATCATTGTTGAGCCTGCTTTTACTATTGGTGTATCACTGCTTATGGTAATAGGAGGTGCTCCCATTATTTCGCTTACTTGCATTTCATAAAGCTTATGGGCACGCTCCTCGATGTATTCAAGATCTGTCATATGCCTTTCATCCTCAATGATATCCGGATAACGTGGTAAGATAGCCTTAAAAATATCTGCCTTGGTAATCACACCTATAACCTTATTATCTTCAACTACTACAAGACCATTCGTTTTATGCTTATTCATTTCTTCGGCAGCATCTCTTAATTTATTGTTCGGACCGATTGTATAAACCTTTTTTGTCATAACCTCGCTAACTTTCATTATCATTCACCTCCTAAGTAGATATATAAAAATGAAAAAGGATTATATATTCTATCACCTCCCTACGCAAAAACTTCAGTGTATTAATGTTACAGTTTTAGTTTAATTTTGTAAAGAATTTATGATTAATTTAAATTGCAATTTTTGGATCAAATAATAAATTATATAAAATTATATAAAATAAGGGATAAATATGATGGTTCCATTTTTTTTATTAGCAAAGACTATTTCTGATGCGTGGTTTCAGCTTATTTATAATTTATTTGATAAAGCTTATCTACAAAGGGTTCAGAAAGGCTCCTTTGAGAATGAACAATATCGAATTCAATATCCAGGGATAGCTGTATATATAGAACATCCTTATTATGAGATGGTGCCAACCATGCCACCTAATTCAGGTATACCTGCACCTACAACCATGGAGTACATAGAAGATTATTTTGCTAATTATCTTATGAATCCCGAAATATCAGAGAATGAGACATACACTTATGCAAGCAGGATACATAGTAAGATGCCAAAGGGTGGTACCCAGTTTGAACGTGTAGTAGAGATGCTAAAAGATACACCTTTGACTAATCAAGCAGTTATAGAAATTGCTACACCTCATGACCTTGATACCTGTTACGGAAATGACGGAAAACTTGACCCTCCATGTTTAAGGTTACTCGATTTTAAAGTTATACCATTAAATAATGAGTTAGTTTTAACTGTAAGTGCTTATTTCAGGTCGTGGGACCTTTGGGCAGGATTTCCAACCAATCTTGGCGGGATAGAGCTTTTGAAACAATATATTGCTTCAGAAACGTCATTAAAAAATGGACCTATGTATGCATACAGTGCTGGAGCACATATTTATGGGTATCAGGAAGAAATTGCAAGGCTGCGCACAATGAAGTCTGTAAGATAGAAGGTTAGATGTATTTTCGGTTTAGTTACCCCACTTTATTCATAAATTCATGAGTAATTGGCAGATGCAGTATTTTCGCTCATTCTCGGCTCGATATAATCGAGCCTCCGAGGAAAATTCTTTCTTCGAAAGAATTTAAAACCGCTCAAATACTGCATCTACCAAAATTTTTGTGAATAATATGGATTAAGTTGACAATTTACTCAATGGGGAAGGTTATTGTAAAGGTAGTGCCTTTATCTAGTTCACTTTCTACAGAAATATTACCACCATGTTCCTGAATTATTTTCTGAGAAAAAGTAAGGCCAAGCCCGGGTCCGTAAACCTTTGATGTTACAAGAGGATCAAAAATAGTTTTTAGCTTGTCTTTTGATATTCCTTTTCCTGTATCTGATATTTGCAAAATCAAGTTTTTATCATTCATTTTTGTGATAACCTTTAATATCCTTGTTGGTGTTTCTAATGCTTCGATAGCATTTTTTATAATGTTACATATAGCTCTCTTTAAAAGCTTTTTATCCATGTTTAAAAGGGGAAGATCCTCAGCTAATTCCATTTCAACATGAATATTTTTTTGTAAAAATTCCCTTTCAAATAACTTAATGGATTCTTTAACAATATCATTAATATTCGAAGGTTCTTTATATGATATTGCCATGGTTTTAAGTTCAATAAGTTGTTTAATCATATTTTCGAGAACAGATACATTTTCTATAATCATTTGCATGTATTGTTTATTTGGATCATATGCTGGGAGTCGATTATATACCTTTCTTGCGAAGCCACCTATGGATGTTAAAGGATTCCTAATTTCATGTGCCACTTGATCCATCATCTGTTCAAGAGCCCCTGATTTTTCTAACTCAACCTTTTTTTCATGCGCTTTTTTTAATGAAAGTAAAGACCTTACCCGTGCAGAGAGTTCTTTATAATCAAAGGGCTTTGCAAGATAATCATCTGCTCCTATATCCAGACCTTTTACTTTGTGTTCTACTTCACCCTTCGCTGTAAGCATTAAAATTGGTATATATTTTGTATGCTCGTCAGCCTTAAGTCTCTGACATACTTCATATCCATCAATCTTTGGCATCATTACGTCTAATACGATTAGATCAGGATTATACTCTGGAACCTTTTGTAGGGCTTCTTCGCCATTATAAGCTTCTTCTGTATCATAGCCTTCTGACCTGAATCTCTTTTTAAGAAGATCTACAGTATCTACTGCATCATCAACTATTAGTATCTTATTCTTCCTGTTCATCTAAGATACTCTCCCATTTGCCTCTCAGATAATCCCTTATCTGTTTGGGTAATTCGTGTATATTAATAGGTTTTGAAATATATCCTTCAAATCCAGCAGAAATAAACCTTTCTCGATCTCCCTTCATTGCATGAGCAGTTAGAGCTACGATAGGTACATCTTTGAATTCTTCCATGCATTTCAGTCTTTTGGTCACTTCATATCCATCCAATTTTGGGATAGAAATATCCATTAAAATAAGATGAGGTTTTTCAGAAATCGCCTTTTGTAGAGCTTCTTCGCCATCAATAGCTTCTATCATTTGATAGCCTTTATTTTTTAAAATTTTTATAACAAGTTCACGGCTGTCCTGATTGTCTTCCACTATCAAGATTTTTCTCGGAATAACTTTCTTAGTTTCTTCCATTTTTAATCTTTCCTTTGCTGAATTTTATTAGCTTTGCTTATGATATCTTTTATTTCATTCAAAAGGTCTTCCTTAGTCAAAATTCCTTTATTCAGTATTCCTTGTATTCTCCCATTCAATTCGTCTATTTCTTCTTCTGATAAATCTTTATGAGTAATTATAATAACAGGAATAGCTTTTAGGTTGTCTTCTGATTTTAGGTATTCTACTACATCAAATCCTACTTCTGGTGCTATGGGATTCATGACTATAAGATCAGGCCTAAAATCCTTTATAGAGTTAATAGCATCTTTACTGTTATAAGCAGTTGATACCTTATAACCTGCTTCTTGTAAAACATTTCCTATTAGTCGAACATCTTCTCGATTATCATCAACAACTAACACACGCTGTATTTTTCTCATCTTTTCAAGATTCTTTAATTTTCGTAATAAGATATGTTTCTCAACAGGTTTAACAATATATTCCGCAGCTCCAAGACTGAATCCTAACCTTTTGTCATCAACTATTGAAAGAATAATTACTGGGATATCCTGAACTTCGGGAGTACTCTTTAATTCTCGCAATACCTGCCATCCATCTTTTTTAGGCATCATTATATCTAAAGTTATAGCAAGAGGCTTTACTTCTTTAGCCTTGTTTACGGCCTCTTCCCCGCTATAGATTCCAACTACATTGTATTCATCCCCGAGATATTTCCTGATAATATCTACTGCCTCGGGGTTGTCATCAATTGCCAGTATAGTCTTCTTTTCGATGTCCTTAGTAGTTGGCACAAATTCTAAAAGCTCATGTTCTTCTTCAGGACATGTAACAAGCATCTTTATAAGCTCACAGCCTTTACAGAAATCAACTTTTTCAGGATAAGCAGCTACTTTTATTCCAGCACAATGTGTCCCCAGTATCAACCAACACCTATTTTCCTCGCTTCCATAAGCAGGACAACTTGGTTGTCCGCAACGCACATATTCCCAGCATCGAATTTTTTTACCTGCACATTCCGGAGCTTTTAAGAATGTTTCGACTGGTACACCAAAATAGTCGGCTAATTTTTCAGCCGTTCTCGTTTCTATGACAGGTTCAGCAGGTTTTTCAAGGATTTCTTTTTTGATGGGTATTGTAAAACAGAATTTACTCCCTTCCCCGAACTTACTTTCACCCCAAATTATACCTTTGTGTAGAGCTACGAGACCCCGTGCGATACTAAGTCCGAGTCCTGTGCCTTCATATTGGCGGACAGTAGTGAGGTCTAGCTGAACAAATTTATCAAAGACTTTATCTATGTATTCTTCTTTTATTCCTATGCCCGTGTCTTTTACACAGATCTCTGCAAATATTGGTTCTTCGCCGGGTTTGATTCCCCGTTCTGATACCTTGGCACTTACTGTTATCTCACCTTGATGAGTAAATTTCACAGCATTAGACAAAAGATTTATGAGTATCTGTTTTATTTTATCCTCATCACCATATAAAAAAGGCATATTTTCAGCGATGTCAATATTTAAAGAAAGATTTTTTTGTTTTATCATTGGTTCAAAAGTAGGTATAACAGAGTCAATTAACCACTTAATATCAATCTCTTTTGGTGATAACTTCATTTTCCCTGATTCAATTTTGGAGATGTCGAGGACATCATTTATTAACTGGAGTAGATGCCGTGCATTTGCGGCAATCTTTCGAAGGCTCTTTTCTTGCTCCTCATTTATAGGGCCATCGACACCATCAAGTAGAAGGTCTGTATAACCTATGATAGAATTCATTGGGGTTCGAAGTTCATGAGACATATTGGCAAGAAATGTAGATTTTAGTCTGTCGAGTTCTCTGAGCTCTCTATTAGCTACCTCGAGTAAAGTTAAAAGACGCGTTCTTTCATTCAATAATTCCGTCTTCCTTTTTATTTCTTCCTCTAATTTTTTATTAGTCGAAGAGACACTTTCGACCATATAATTGAAAGTGTTGCCAAGAATTCCTATTTCGTCTTGCGTCTTTACTTCTACTTTAACAGACATATCACCCTCAGCAAACTTCTTTGCCTTTTCAACCAAATTCTCAACAGGTCTTCTTACAAGTTTATTCAGCATTAGATATATTAATGTTATAGCAATAGATAATCCTAATAAGGTTATAAAGATTGTCCTATTTCTTTGAGCTGCAACAGTCTTGTAAACTTTTTCAGCACCAACCCTTACAATCATCCCTCCAATAACCTTCTTAGTGGAACCATGGCAGTGATAGCAGTCTTCGTTATTTAGTATGGGAAAGATGGTAACAAGATATCTTTTTCCAGCAACTTCATCCTCAAATGACCTTTGGATTTCAGCCCCTTTCTCTAATACTTCGTCTAAATTTACTAATATATTTTTATTTTCTATAACATCAACTACTTTTTTTGTTACCACATCTTCTTTTGTGGAATAACTTATTCTCTGATAAAAATCACATATAAAAACATCTATTTCCTTGGTTCTTTCCTTTATGTCAAGGAGTGTCTTCTTAACGCCTTCTTTATCCCCAACCCTCATAGGATTTTTAATGCCAGCGTACGTTGAAGCAGCGGTTTCTTTTGCAAGCATTGTCATCAGCTCCAATCTATCTCTTGTCCCAAAATATATACGCATATATATTTCAGCTAATATTAAAGAAACAATTATTATCACTACAGTAAGTGTTATTTTGTTAGCTAAAGATTTTTTTATAATAAAGTCAAACATATTGTCTATAAAGGTCTTCTGAAGAAAAATTTATTATACTTATTATACTTAGACTTCTAATGTGCCCCCCCATGAATCAATGGTTTATATCTAAAAGCCTTAATCCTTTCCTCAGTATGACAGTCTTCACAATCTTTTATTGTTAGTTTGCTTTTTATATAGGTTGGATTTTGTGTTTTTACATGAAACTCCCCTGGTCCGTGGCATACCTCACATCCTGCGTTCTTTAGATGGGGTGTCTTTTCAACACTTATAAAACCGCCCGGTTTACCGTACCCTGTTGTATGGCAAAAATAGCAACCTCTAAGTTCTTCTTCTGTTAACCTATCTTTTATTCTTTCAATGCTATTATAAGAAGTGGCTTTTTTTGCATAGGTTATAAAACTTTTATACTCTGTTTCATGACATTTTTTACAGGCTTCTGATCCAACATACTTGGGGACATCTTTTTTATTTTCTCCTTGATTTGAAGATGGGATAAAAATGATTAACAATAGAGTCATTAAAACACTAAGAAAGAATTTGATAGGCATTTCCTTCATAACTAATATTATTTTCTTTTATTGGCTAAAAAAATTCAACTAATCTTTGTTATATAATAAATTATGTCCTTTATAATTGCCTTAGCAGGAAAAGGTGGCACAGGAAAAACAACCTTAGCTGCATTAACGATACGCTATATTATTGAAAGAAAGAAAAAGCCAGTACTTGCTGTTGATGCTGATCCAAATAGTTGTTTGAACGAGGCTCTTGGAGTCAAGGTTCATACTACTATAGGTAAATTGAGAGAAGAATCTCTTAATTTAATAAGAAATAGTTTTGATAGACCCGGCGGTATGTCAACGGAAGAGTTGTTTGATTATCAGGTGCAACAGTCATTGATTGAATCGAAAGGATTTGATCTGATAGTTATGGGTAGGCCAGAGGGTCCTGGATGTTATTGTGCAGCCAATAATATTATAAGAAAATATACAGATAAACTTTCTCTATCTTATTCTTATGTTGTCATTGATAATGAGGCAGGCATGGAACATCTAAGCAGGAGGACAACTCATACGGTGAACTTATTGATGATAGTGAGTGATCCTTCAATAAAGGGTGTACATACTGCAAAAAGGATTAATGAATTAATTGATGAGTTGAATCTAAATATCGAAAAAAGAGTACTGATTATAAATAGGATTTTAGACGAAGAGGTTCGTTTATTAAAGAAGTATTCGGAAGACAATGGTCTTTTTGTTGCTGGTTTTATCCCAAATGATAATATAATTTTCAATAACGACCTAAATGGAAAGCCTATAATGAATATACCTTCTGATTCTAATGCACTAAGTGAATTTTTCAAAGTTCTTGATACACTTAACATTCCTTAAGATTCCTCAGCCTTAAATTCTTAACAAAATTCAAGCTGGTCGTTGGTTAACACATCACCATCATCTGTTGGTGATATCCTAACCTGAATGAGGCAATTCGTATGCCCTGTTGCCTCACGTAAAATCTACTCCAACTACTTTTCTGCTTTTTTTATCATCATTAAGGTCAATATTATCAAAAAGAACATGATCAGGTGATAAACCTGAAAAATCGGCTTCGCCAAACGCCCCCAGGGGTGTGTGTGGATTCTTATATATATCTTCTCCCTGCCCTTTATCTTCCGTATATATTCTTTACAGCTGAGTATGAACCACAAAAACCATCTTTGACTATTTCCTCATGTATCCTTACTCCGCTAAGCCCTCTTTCAAGAAGTTCTATTACCTTTTTCTTGAAGGGTTCTACTATACTTTGCCTTTCTTTCATCTCAGGTATCTCTTCCCGTTGTCTATACTCTTGATAACTTTGCTTACTGTCTTCCAATCATGCCCTGTCAATCGGGCAATCTCACTCTTGTTTTTCCCAAGTCCTCTTAATGTCTTTATCGTTGTATACATAGCTACCCCTAACATAGCCCCTCCTTGACTGTATTCAAGAAGGGTATTATTTAGTTTTTTGTTGTTTTTTGACTATGGAATTTTCAGTGCCCTATGCTATGGAATTTATTGTACCTTTGAGGATTTTGAGGTGGAGAAGCTATGCTTGACAGTTTTTTATATCAATTTTTATAATTAACTTTAAACTATTGGATTTTATTTGCTAAATTAATGAAACTATTAATACCAGATATACCCAAAGAAGGTTTAGATTTAGAGTTAGAGGAGACAATTCTATCTGATTATATAGTATCACCTATCAAGGCACATTTGAAGATTGATAAGGTAGGTACAGAGATTACCATTAAAGGTGATCTTGTAGCGGAGATAAAGCTTCAATGTAGTAGATGTCTTAAAGATTTGTATGAAAATATTGATATTGAAATTGACGTTGTTTATCATCCAGTTGAAGAGCTTAAAGACGAAGAGATGCATGAAATTAAGCTTGAAGAACTCGATATGGATTTTTATTCTGGGGTAGAACTTGATTTACTTAATCTTATGAATGAACAGATAATATTGAATTTACCAATGAAACCTTTATGTACTGAATTATGTAGAGGTATATGTCCAAAGTGTGGTATGGATCTTAATACTGGTGAATGTGGTTGTAACATAAAAGAAATAGATCCAAGATTTGAAGTATTAAAAAATATAAAATTCTAAATTCGAAACACAAAATTCTAAACGAGAACAAACGATCAAGGCCGTTTTTATTTATGTCATTAGAATTTAAGATTTAGAATTTTGAATTAGAAATTATTTCAAGGAAGGAGAAAAGAATTGGCTAATCCAACTCATAGACATACAAGGTCAAGGAGAGATAAAAGGAGGGCTAATTGGAAGGGATGTCTTCCAAATCTTAGTTTGTGTCCTGATTGTAACGAGCTAAAAATTTCTTTTAGGGTTTGTCCAAGTTGCGGTTCATACAATGGGCATAAGGTTCTTGAGGTAGTCGAAAAAGAGAAATGATAATTGCCCTTGATGCGATGGGAGGTGATTATGCCCCTGCTGTTACTGTCGAGGGCGCAGTCGAGACTACCAGCAATTTTGATGATATACACGTCATCCTTGTTGGTGATGAGCAAACTTTAAAGAAAGAACTCGGAAATAAAAAATATCCTCCCGAAAGAATCTCAATAAGACACGCCTCACAGCAAGTTAGTATGGATGAATCCCCTACTGTTGCGATTAGAAAAAAAAAGGATTCATCTATAAGGAGAGGAATTGAGCTTGTAAAGAACGGCGAAGCAGATGCCTTTGTAAGCGCGGGTCATTCGGGGGTGGTGATGGCAACCGCTTTATTACTACTTCGTCCATCAAAGGTTGTTGACAGACCAGCTATAGCGACTATAATGCCAACTCTGAAAGCACCGTTAGTTTTAATCGACGCTGGTGCGAATCTTCACTGTAAGCCTTACAATCTTCTACAATTTGCCTTAATGGGTAGCACATATTGTAAGGTTGTTCTCGGGAGGCAGGAACCTAAGGTCGCCCTAATTAGTATTGGTGAAGAAGATACAAAAGGGAATGAACTTACAAAGGAGACCTTTAATCTTCTTAAAGAAGCAGATATTAATTTTGTTGGCAATATAGATGGCAAGGACATATTTACAGGTGATACCGATGTTATTGTATGTGATGGGTTCACAGGCAATGTTATATTGAAGACAAGCGAGGGACTTGCAGATGCCCTGATAAAAATGCTCAAAAGGGAAGTTGTTAACGTGACTACAAGCAGAATAGGATATCTATTGATGAAGCCTTCTTTAAGGAATTTCAAAAAAAAGATAGATTATGATGAGTATGGCGGTGCACCTCTTTTAGGTATTAATGGAACGTGTATAATAAGTCATGGAAGGTCAACTGCCAAAGCAATCAAGAACGCCATAAGGGTTGCAGCGGATTTGGCAAAAAAGAGGGTTTATGAAGCTATATCAATTGAGATAGAAAAAGACATCCCACATCATGAGGGGTTAAAAATTGCTAAGAAGTAGAATAATAGCCACTGGCTCATATCTGCCAGAGCGAGTTCTTACGAATCGAGACTTAGAAAAGATGGTTGATACATCTGACGAATGGATTACTGAAAGGACAGGGATAAAAGAGAGAAGAATCGCAGACGAAAATCAGGCTGCATCGGATCTTGCTTATGAGGCATCAAAAGTTGCCCTTGAGAGGGCTAAATTGACGCCCGAAGATATAGAAATGATTATTGTTGCGACTGTATCAGGTGATATGCCTTTCCCTTCAACAGCATGTTTTCTTCAGGCAAAATTAGGTGCTGTAAATGCCGTAGGTTTTGATATTAATGCAGCATGCTCAGGTTTTTTATATGCCCTTTCAATCGCTGATAGTTTTATTAGGTCAAAAACATATAAAAGAATCCTTGTGGTAGGAACGGAAGTGCTTTCAAAGATTACTGACTGGAAGGATAGAACAACGTGTGTTCTTTTTGGGGATGGCGCTGGTGTTGCGATTCTTGAGCCGACAGAGGAAGATAGAGGCATTATTTCAATGCATATAAATTCTGATGGAAGGATGTGGGATCTTCTGAATATCCCGGGCGGTGGCTCAAAAACTCCAACCTCTGAAAAAACAGTTAAAGAGGGGCTCCATTACATCAAGATGAAAGGTAACGAAACCTTTAAGATTGCAGTAAGAACTTTGGAAGACCTTGTTGTCAAAACACTCGAAGAGCAAGGGTTAGAGTCTTCACAACTTTCTCTTCTTATACCGCATCAGGCTAATCTTAGGATTATCCAGGCAACCGCAGATAGATTAGGTTTACCAATGTCAAAAGTAGTCGTAAATTTAAATAAATATGGTAATACCTCTGCAGCTTCTATTCCAATAGCACTTGATGAGTCAATCTCAAGTGGAAGAATTAGAGGGGGTGATTACATTCTACTCGAGGCATTTGGCGGTGGCCTCACATGGGCTTCGGCTTTAATAAAATGGTAAGTGCTTGCTTTTTATATCAAGAAGAGCTCTGACCGCCTTCAGTAATTCCATACTTTTAAATGGCTTTCTTATAAAAACATCCACTATCTCTTTAGGAATTCTTTCGTCAGTGTAACCAGAAATAACAATTATCTTAACATCTTGTTTTATTTCCTTTAATCTTCTGATAAGTTCGCCGCCTTCCATAAGGGGCATAAGCATGTCTGTTATTACAAGTGGAATTTTATGAGAAATGTTTCTGAATATATCTATCGCAGTTAATGAATTATTTGCTGTTGTAACGGTATATCCGCGATTTTCGAGTATATCCTTAATATAGTTCAATACTGATTCATCGTCATCTATAACAAGTATATCTTCCTTTCCTTCTATTGAAAAGATTTCAGGTTTTGTAATCTTATGAACAATCTTTTCCGAGGTCGGCAAATATATAGTAAAAGTTGTGCCTTTATCTACTTCGCTTTGAACCGTAATATACCCCTTGTGATCTTTCACTATGCCATAAACTGTGGCGAGTCCGAGACCTGTTCCTTTACCTTTTTCTTTGGTTGTAAAAAATGGATCAAATATTTTATTCATAATATTTTGCGGGATACCACATCCTGTATCAGATACTTTCAACACGACATATTTACCTTCTTTAATATAAGCAGGAGAATAGGTTTTGTCTTTCCCAACCTCTATGATCTCAGTTTTTATTGTAATCAAGCCCCCGTCAGGCATCGCATCTCGAGCATTTACTATTAGATTCATAATAACCTGCTCGAGTTGATTTGGATCTCCTTCGATTATTGGGTTGCTATCACAAAGGCTTAGTTTTAATCCTATTCTTTTGTCGAGAATACCTTCAAAAAGCTTAACGTTATCATTAATGATATCATGAAAATTTAAAGGAAGGACCTCGTGTGTCTCTCGCCTTGCGAAGCTTAGGAGTTTTGACACCATTGTTCCTGCCTTCCGAGCGGAACTTTCAATACTTTTTACTCTATCTTTTGACGTCTGGTCAAGCTTACCATATTCAAGCAATAACTCTGCATATCCAAGAATGGAAGTCAAAATATTATTAAAGTTATGAGCAATCCCGCCTGCAAGTGCACCTATAGATTCCATTTTCTGGGAATGAATAAGTTGCTCTTGAATCTTTTTCTTTTCAGTTATATCTCTTAAAAAGCATTCTATGAATATATCTCCTTCGAGTTCTATTCGATTAGCACTGATTTCTAAAATAAGCTTCTCACCATCTTTCCTATAATGCTCTGTTTCATAAGTAAGCGATTCACCATTTAAAATTCTTGATATTCGTTCTCTAATTTTTTCCTTATCCGCCTTTGCCTCAAGAAGTTCTATATTTACACCTATCAAAGCTTCTTTGGTAAAGCCGTGTAACTCACATGCCATTTTATTAACATTAACAATAGCACCATTCTTATCAAGCACTATGATTCCTTCGGTAGCATTATCAAAAAGCGACCTGTGCCATTTCTCAGAGATAGCAAGCTCCTTTGTCCTTTGTTGAACGAGTTCTTCAAGTTGCTTAGAATATATTTCGAGTTGTTTCTTTTGTTGGTCAAGATCATACTGAAGGCTAAACTCACTTACAAATCTTTTATGGATAAGATATCTCAAAAGTATAATTGTAAAAGCGGTTGAAAGAATAAAAACATTTGCGTTAATAAAAAACGATTTATTTGAGATAGTATCATAAATAATTATGGGAATTATATATATTGCATATATAATTAACGAAGCGATTATACACATTTTTATATTCAGAGGTGCTAAGCCTACAACAAAAGCTATAGTTAATATTATTCCAGCAAAATAGGGCGATTGATGTCCCCCGAATTTTGCTATCATAAGTGCGACCATCCCTGAAACTATAACCGCGCCCATAATAGTTATTATGTGATGCCTACTTTCTTTTACCTTTCTCTTATTGAATAGATAAAGTACAAAGATAGCGGTTCCAGCAAAAATTCTATATAAAAAGAATGTTTTAAAATTGTGAGGAGTTACAAGGAGATCAAGAAGTGTTAACCCCACAATAAGTAAAGAACCTATACTTGTTGCAATGTTTGTCCATGAATGTAAGAGCTTGAGAATATTAAAATTAATGTACTCTTCTTTTCTCATATTCAAATCTT